>JAYUCQ010000373.1:0-3701 GCA_043740265.1 Hyphomicrobium sp. | reverse complement strand
CGCCCGAGACCGGAATGTACTGGCGCACAAACGGCCCCGCGCCCCATGCTGCGATGACTTGCAAAACGATGAGAACCAAGCGGCCTAGCATGACATCCCTCCCCGATAGATTAGCGATCTGCATGTGATGCTAGCAGCGTTTGAGTCCATCCGTCGACGCCTGCAAAGCGCAAAAGTTACGCCGCTTCGGGTTTTGCCGCCGGCGCGGCATCGTAGTTCAGAACCGGGGCCAGCCAGCGTTCGCATTCCGTTATGGTCAGTAATTAAGTTGATGTAGCTTGCTCGAAGCATTAACTGGAAGCTGAAATATCGCCCCCGGCCCAACCAATTGTTCAGCCTCTACTAGCTTTGGCCACCAGCGGAGCAAGCGCCAAGAACGTTCGATATTGTTATAATCCGCCCAAGCTGGAGCAAGAAAAAAGCCCTTCAGCTTTGAAGCTCGCCAAGCTTCCTTTTCAGCCTTTCTCTTTGTTATACGTACGTCGCCCGATAAGACGGACCAACCGCCCTCATTTGCTAGTTTGACAATCCAATCGGTATCAGCGACATCGCCTCTGCCAAATTTAGATCGGAGAGAAATCACTTCGTGCCCGTCTGTGATCACGAGAATGTTTACCGCTTCTGCAATTGCCGGCGCGATATTGTTGTCAACCAGGAGCTTCACGCCGCAAGGCTCCGTTCGAACTCTAATGCATCGCGGACTTCTTCAATACTAGCCCGATATGCAGCAGATGCTCGCTGAACTGAGCCTTCTGCGCGTACGGCATTTGCTAAGGTGAAAGTCGGGATTCCAGATTTCGCAGCGATAGGTTGGCCAAAGGCTACTGTCGGGTCAATAACCACCGTCCTCTGCCTGGACATTGGCCACCATCGCACGGCTTCCCCATCGGCGAACTCAAGGTTTTTGAAACTCGGTTCAATAATTTTACGAAAGGCATATTGCCCTTTAAGAATATCAACCAAGACGGGCTCATGGTCTAAATTCCGAATTTCTAAGAATATTGCACGACCATCGGTGCGAAACTGAGCAGTCGAGAAAGGGTGATCGCTGTTGATTAGCGTTGATGCGCGCTCAAGTGCCTTGCGTATCGTTGGCAATCCCAGCCCGGCCTCTGCAAAGGCATTAACAATCCTGACCTCAAGAAGATCTCGGAAACCAAGTTCCAACTTGCTTTCAAAGGGCGCAATTTGTCCTCTGAACAATGGAGCCTGCGATTGCGGCTGACCATCGTACGAGTATTTGTATCCCAACAGCCAGCGTCTAATGCGTTGCGGGGCTACGCCACTAAGCCGCGAAGCCTCTCCCAGGGTATAGACACCCAATCCAAGGTACGTCGAACCATCGCGGTGCATGGTTGATTCTCTCGTCAGTTTCGACGGCGCCAAGTAAAGCACTTTATCAACCGAACGCACGATTCGGGTGAAGTAATGGTTACGCCGCTTCGGGTTTTGCCGCCGGCGCGGCATCGTAGTTCAGAACCGGGGCCAGCCAGCGTTCGCATTCCGTGATGCTCCAGCCTTTGCGGCGGGCATAGTCCTCGACCTGATCGCGCTCGACCTTGCCGACGCCGAAATAATGGCTGTCAGGATGGGCGAAGTAGAGCCCTGACACCGCCGCACCCGGCCACATGGCATAACTCTCGGTCAATGTGATGCCAGCCTTGGTATCGACATCCATCAGTTTCCACAGTGTCGCTTTTTCGGTGTGATCGGGCTGGGCCGGATAGCCCGGTGCCGGGCGGATGCCCTGATATTTTTCGAGGATCAGATCCTCATTCGAAAGCGTCTCGGCTTTGGCGTAGCCCCAGAGTTCGCGGCGCACTTTGGCGTGCATGGCTTCGGCGAAGGCTTCGGCGAGGCGGTCGCAGAGGGCCTTGGTCATGATGCGATTGTAGTCGTCGGTCTTGGCGACGTGCTTTTCAATCGCTTCGTCCTCGCCGATGCCGGTGGTCACAGCGAAGCCGCCGATGTAGTCGGCAAGGCCGGTATCCTTCGGTGCGATGAAGTCAGCGAGTGCGGTGTGGGCGCGATCCCGTGACGGATCCCGCGCGATTTGCTGGCGTAAGGTGTGCAGCGTCGTGAGTTTTGAATGCCGCGGTTCGCCCGTATAGACTTCGATGTCGTCACCAACACTGTTGGCTGGCCAGAAACCGACGACGCCGTTGGCGGTCACCCACTTTTCAGCAACAATGCGCTTCAGAAGTGTCTGCGCATCGTCGAACAATTTCTTGGCTTCGATGCCGACCTTGTTGTCGGTGAGAATCTGCGGATAGCGGCCGGCAAGTTCCCACGTCTGGAAGAACGGCGTCCAATCGATGTAGGGCACCAGTGAAGCCAGATCGAAGTTCGTGTAGGCGCGCGGACCGAGGAAGCTCGGCTTCACGGGTGTGTATGTTTTCCAATCGATTGCGAATTTGTTGCCGCGGGCCGAGGCAACCGTGATGCGCTGCTTTTTGACTTCGTTGGCGAGATATGCCGTGCGCACCTTGGCGTATTCCGCCGCGATGCCAGCGACGTAGGGTGCGCGTTCGGTTTCCGACAATAGGTTCGAGACGACGCCGACAGCACGGCTGGCGTCCAACACATAAACAGCTTGGCCCTTGTGATAGTTCGGGTTGATCTTGACGGCGGTGTGGACTTTGCTGGTAGTTGCGCCGCCGATAAGCAGCGGGCACTTGAAGCCCTCGCGTTCCATTTCAGCGGCGACGAAGCACATTTCATCGAGGCTCGGCGTGATGAGACCGGAGAGGCCGATGATGTCGACCTTCTCGCGCTTGGCGGTTTCGAGAATTTTTGCGGCAGGCACCATAACGCCGAGATCGATGACCTCGTAGTTGTTGCACTGAAGCACGACGCCGACGATGTTCTTGCCGATATCGTGGACGTCACCCTTGACCGTGGCCATGAGAATTTTTCCGGCAGTCGGCTGGGATTCAAGTCCCGACGCTTTCTTTTCTTCTTCAAGATAGGGTTGCAGATACGCAACCGCTTGCTTCATGACGCGCGCCGATTTCACAACCTGCGGCAAGAACATTTTGCCGGCACCAAAAAGATCGCCGACGACATTCATACCGGCCATCAGCGGGCCTTCGATGACATGCAGGGGCTTAGGCAATTTTTGCCGGGCTTCTTCGGTGTCGGCTTCGATGTATTCGGTGATGCCGTGGACGAGCGAATGCGTCAGGCGGTCTTCGACGGACGTTTCGCGCCATGTCAGATCTTTCTCCTTGGCCTTCATGGCGCCGTCGCCCTTGAACTTGGCGGCGGCTTCGAGCAGGCGGTCGGTGGCGTCATTGCGGCGGTTGAGAACCACGTCTTCGCAGAGTTCGCGGAGTTCGGCTGGAATGTCATCATACAGCGCCAGCTGACCGGCGTTGACGATGCCCATATTCATGCCAGCCCTGATGGCGTGGAACAGGAACACGGAGTGCATGGCCTCGCGCACCGGCTCGTTGCCGCGAAACGCGAACGACAGGTTTGAGACGCCACCCGAAATATGCACGAGCGGCATTTTTTCTCTGATCTGGCGCGTGGCTTCGATGAAGGCGATGCCGTAGCCGTTGTGTTCCTCGATGCCGGTTGCGACGGCGAAGATGTTGGGATCGAAGATGATGTCTTCGGGCGGGAAGCCGACTTTTTCCGTTAGAAGCTTGTAGGCGCGCTCGCAGATGGAAACCTTGCGCTCAATCGTGTCGGCCTGG
>JAYUCQ010000372.1:0-9033 GCA_043740265.1 Hyphomicrobium sp. | reverse complement strand
ATAGCGACCAAAGGCTGATCAGGCCGCCGCCAAGGGTAGGATCGCAGATGTTAATTTTTCCCTCTTTGGGCGGCTGACCGGCGGCGAAAGACCTATTCCGGAGCGTACATCTCGCCGAGTTCCTTGCTGCGGGCTTTGGTCATCCCGGCCATGCACCCGAGCACTTCGCCGGTCGTGCCGGTGCCGCCGGTCCAGCTCATGGGCACAAGGCCCTTACACTGCGCATCGCGGAAGGCCACCCAGGCCCGTTGGCTGGCGCGCAGAGCGTCTTCCCAGCTCTTGGCATCGTAGGGCTTTTCGGCCTCGCTCTTGGCGACGAAGGCGAGGACTTTTTTGTAGACCTCGTTCAAGGTCGCATCAGCCCTATCGAGTTCCTTTTCGGCGCAGGCATTCAATTCAAAGGTCGCCGTGGCGTTCGCGCAGTCAATCGGATTTTGGGCCGTATCTTCGGCATGAGCCGGGACAAACAGGGCCAGAAGTGCTGTAGCTACGATCACCAAGCGGGACATTTTGGACCTCTGATTGTTAAAGTTGGCGCCTAGTTTTACCGGCAATCTTGCAGGTCAGCCAGTCAATTGCCGCTAGGGACGGGCATCGGCGCAAGGTCCGGAATTTTCCGGCCGTTGTCTCAAAATGCCGCCACGGCAACCGGACGCTGGTTTGCTAACCTCAGGTCATGATCGCTAGTCCATACAGCTATCGCCACGATACATCGGTTCCGGCATTCGATGACGGCAACCCAATCGTGATTTTCGACGGGCTTTGCGTGCTGTGTTCAACGGGCGTGCAATGGATGATCGCGCGTGATCCCGGCGGCATCAGCCGCTTCGCGGCCATACAAGATGCCGTTCCGCAAGCGCTCTACCGTCACTATGGTCGGGACGCCGCCGCGTTCGATACATTCATGGTGCTGGCAGACGGCGTCGCCTACACGCGGTGGGCTGGCGTTCTGGCCGCTGGCCGGACGATGCGCGCACCTTGGCGCTGGCTCGCCGTCATCGGGCGGGTTGTGCCGGATGCGATCGGCGACCCGTTTTACGACTGGGTCCAGCGCAACCGCATCGCTTGGTTTGGAACACGGCCGGCGTGTCTCGTTCCAGACGCCGGCAACGGTACGCGCTTTCTCCAAGCTGGCGGCAATGCTGCAGCCTTCAGCAAGATCAGTTGATCCGCGACCAGGTATCGTCTTTGCAGACTAGCCCTCCGAGGACACATCCCGAGAGCGTCAGGCTATTGCCATTGAGAACGACGTAACCGGAATAATTCTGGCCATCGTCGAGATTGAGAACGGTGCCTTTCCATTTGTTCTCGGCGGTCTTCTTGGCGCCGCACATAATGGTTTTACCGACTTTCGCTGGTTCAGGCGATTTGACAACTTTCAATCCCAGCCCGCCGCTGCAATCGAAGGCTTGAATGTGTGCGCCATTGCTGCGCAGCCACATGCCGTTGGCAGACCCGGCTTGGGCTGCGGAAACATAGGCAACTGCCGCCCCGGTTGCGACGGCCACGGTCATCATCGATTTTACAGCCGACATGCGATGAACTCCCTCATTCGTGCGGCATCGGCGGATTGGCCGAACACACTAGAGTGCCGCAATTCTTTTTGAGCAGAACGTCTGACCGGGCCAGTCTAGCAGGCGGCTCTGCCGCCTCAACGCAAAAGCGCTGACGCGGCGCAGCAATTCCTACGCGACGAGATTGTTAACTATCCCCGGCCGCGATACGGCGCGACGCCTTGATCGGGCAGCCAGACGTCTTTTGGCATCGTGCCGGTCTGCCAAAACACATCGATCGGCATACCGCCGCGCGGATACCAATAGCCGCCGATGCGCAAATAGTGCGGTTGCAAAAGGTCTGCGATCCGTTTTCCAATTGCGACCGTGCAGTCTTCGTGGAAGGCGCCGTGATTGCGGAACGAGGCCAGATAAAGTTTGAGCGATTTGCTTTCGACCAGCCACTTGTCCGGCACGTAGTCGATGACGAGATGCGCGAAGTCGGGCTGCCCCGTCACCGGACAGAGCGAAGTAAACTCCGGCTGCGTGAAGCGCGACACGTAGTGCGTATCGGCGTGCGGGTTGGGCACACGTTCCAGCACCGCCGCCTCTGGACTTTGCGGCAGCGCCGTCTGCTGGCCGAGCTGGGTGACTTCGGGCGGTTTGGTCATGGGCTTACTCTGCCGCCAAGCGCTTGGACTGAGAGGGGCCGCTATAAATGCAGCCCTCGTGGCAACTGTCGCGGCTGACATGGACCTCGGCTAAGCCGGGCACGCGATTGGAAAGCCTGGACCAGATCCACATGGCAATGCGTTCCAGTGTCGGCGCGGAAAGGCCGTCGACCTCATTCAATAAGCGATGATCGAGCGCGTCCTGCGTTTCCGCGAGCGCTGCCGTCAAATCGTTGAAATGGAAAACGTAGCCGGTCTCAGCATTGGGCTCGCCGTCAATCACCACGCGGGCCCGGAATGAGTGACCGTGCACGCGCGCGTTCGCAGTTCCAGCCGTGGCGGACGGCAGGAAGTGGGCAGCTTCAAACAGGAAGTCCTTGTAGATGCGCATCGCGCTGCAATAGGGGATTTTGGTCCGTTAAGGCAAGGGGCTGTGGCGGCATTCGGGGTTCGGTATTAGGCAATCGGCCGATGGTGACTAGGCCACAGTGTCGCTCTTAACCCGAATGCCGATTGCCGAAGCCCGATTGCCGACTTCACCTAATCCCCAGAACCTTGTGGGTTTGCACCGACAGCCGCCAGGGTGGGTTTGCCATGCAGTAGGCCATCGCGCTCTGTGTGTTCTCAGCCTGCGCTGGTCCGTCCATCGGCTGCAGGAAGCGGTGCTCGAAATCGAGGCCTTCGCAGAGATCAGGCATCAAGGCGGATTGCGGGAACACAAGTTTCAGTTCGTCGCCATACGTCTGCTTGATTTCGGTACCCGCTTTCGGACTGACGCAGATCCAATCAATGGCGTCTGGAACAGGAAGCGTGCCATTGGTTTCGATGGCGATATTGAACCCGCGCGCATGCAGGGCATCGATCAACGGCTGATCGACCTGCAGCATCGGTTCGCCGCCGGTCAGGACGATCAGCGTCGGGCCACTTGCTGCGGTACAGGCCTTGCGGCAAGCGCGGGCCAGATCATCGGCGGTTTCGAATTTGCCCCCCCCTGTGCCATCGGTGCCAACAAAGTCAGTATCGCAAAATTGGCATTGCGCCGTGGCGCGGTCGTCTTCGCGCCCCGACCACAAATTGCAACCGCTGAACCGGCAGAACACGGCTGGCGTACCGGCATTCGCGCCTTCGCCTTGGAGTGTGTAGAAGATTTCTTTGACGTAATACATGGTGGTGGCTTGAACTTTCCCTCTCCCCATGCCCTCTGCGCTTGGGCGATGGGGAGAGGGTTAGGGTGAGGGGCTGACGCTTGCACCGTAACATGTTGCCGCCCCTCACGTCATGTCGCAGACATGCCATCCGGCATGGCCCTCTCCCCGTTGAGTGCAGGAACGGGGAGAGGGGGCTTACCGGACATTGGAAAAGCGAATGACCACACCACCTCGCAGCTATCGCTATCTCGACCTAGTGATGGTGGCGTTTGTCGTGGTGCTGGTGTGTTCAAACCTGATCGGACCAGCAAAAGCAGCGACGCTGACACTTCCAATCATCGGTTCCGTTACCTTTGGCGCCGGCGTGTTGTTCTTTCCGGTCTCGTACATTTTCGGCGACGTGCTGACCGAGGTCTACGGCTACGCCAGCGCCCGCCGCGTCATCTGGGCCGGGTTTGCAGCGCTGATCTTTGCAGCCGTTATGGCAGCCGTCGTCGTCGCGCTTCCACCCGCGCCCGGATGGGACAATCAGACGGTGTATGAAATCGCCTTCGGCAACACCTGGCGCATCGCGGGGGCCTCTATGTTCGCTTACTTCTGCGGCGAGTTTGTCAATTCCTACGTGCTCGCCAAAATGAAAGTCGCCAGTGAAGGCCGCAACATGAGCCTGCGCTTTGTCGCATCGACCATTGCCGGGGAAGCCGTCGATTCAACGCTGTTCTATCCGCTGGCGTTTTACAACTCGGGCATCATGCCGAATAGCCTTGTCGTGACGCTGATGGTTTCGCAATTCATCACCAAGACGCTTGTCGAGATCGCCTTCCTGCCGCTGACGACACGCATCGTCGCTGCTTTAAAGCGGGCTGAGAATGAGGATTACTTCGACCGCACAACGGATTTCAGCCCGTTTAAAGTTTGAAGCGTTACGCAGCCGTTGCCGCCTGCGCCGGAATGGCTTTGAGCGATGTTTTCTTGGCAACTGTTTCGATGGCGGTGCGGACGCCAGCTGGCTTATCGCATGGAATGCCGTGAATCGGGAACAACATGACCAGCAGAGCGAAGCCAACGGTGAAGTTCACCGTTTTGAGAGCTTTGCTGGTGGCTGATTTGGTCACTGCGGGTCTCGTCTGTTGGAGGCTTCAGATGTCTGTCGCAGGATGCGGGTCAAAAGGTTCAAGGTGAAATATCGCCTGCGTATGGGTTTGATAGCGCGCTGCCCGACGCCCGGCAGTTCCCGGGGGAACAGGACCTACGCATAAAAATAACGGATGGAATCGATAGCCAATAGCTAGGCTGAGGGCCCGGGACGAACGGTGCGCCACTGCTCCCACCCCCTGGCCCGAAGGTCGCACGCCGGGCGGGTTGCTCAGGCCGTAGTGGGCCAACTTTTGAGTTTTTTAGATTTTGAGCTATGCTTGGTTCATGAACATTCAAACACCAAAACGCATGACGGTGGATGAGTACCTGACCTGGGCCCTTGAGCGGCCGGGCCGGTACGAGTTGATCGATGGGGTCGTCCGCCAAATGTCACCAGAAACAGTCGGGCATGCCGACGGAAAATTGTCGGCTGTAATTGCTCTAAAAGCAGCGATTAAGCGGGCAGGAGTTGCTTATTTTGCTGTTCCCGACGGGGCAACGGTGCGAATTGCCAAGGATACGGCTTTCGAACCGGATGCACTCGTTTATCCAGCCCCGAAGGTCGATCCAAAGAGTGTCGAAATCTCCAACCCTATCATCGTCGTCGAAGTAGGCTCACCGTCTACTCGTAAGTACGATGCGGGATTCAAGCTCAGCGGTTACATGAGTTTGGCGAGCGTAAACCACGTACTGCTTGTCGATACAGTCAAGCAGGTCATCGTCCATCACCGGCGCGTGTCGGAAACCAAATTTGAAACGACAACGATTAGCGCAGGCATCCTCCGCCTCGATCCGCCAGGGCTTGAGATTCCGGTCGCTGATTTTTTCGCGGTGGATTGAGCGGCTAAACCTTCGTCGCCCGCCACTGCACCCACCCCCTGGCCCGAAGGTCGCACGCCGGGCAGCGTCCGCAACCGTAGCCCCAGGCGTGGCGCGTTTCGTGATCGCCCAGGTAGCAGGTATGCGTGTCATCAATGATGAGTTCGACGAACGCGACGCCGCCAAGTTTATGCGCCATCGCCCAGGTGCCTGCCTTGTCGACGTACATCAGCGGCGTTTCAATTGTCACCGGCTTATCGAGACCTAGCGACAATGCCTTGGCCAAGGCCTGCAAAGTTTCGTTGCGGCAATCCGGGTAACCGGAATAATCGGTCTCGCACATGCCGCCGATGAGCGTTGAAATTCCGCGCCGCCACGCCAGCGCCGCCGCATAGGTGAAAAACAACAGATTGCGCCCGGGCACAAACGTCGTCGGCAAACCGGTGGCGCTGACTTCGATGGCTTTGTCGCGCGTCAGGCTGGTATCGCTGATGATACCCAACGCCGGGAGGTCCAGCACCGTATCCTCGCCGAGACGTGCGCCCCATTTGGAGAAGTCAGCGCGCAACTTGGCACGAACGGTTTCCCGTGCCTGCATTTCAATTTTATGACGCTGGCCATAGGCAAAGCCCACTGTCTCAACGTGGTCATACCGATCCAGCGCCCAGGCGAGGCAAACGGTTGAATCCTGACCGCCGGAAAAGAGAACAAGGGCCGAAGAGTTCGTCACAGATCACAAGCTCTTTCCATCGAAGGGCGTGGACGAAAGTGTCGAACGATTAACGTCGTCCAGACAGTGCACATTGATGGCGATCATCTCCGATCCGTCCGGGCCTTTGCCACGGGCGAATGACCGGACTCCGCACGTCTTGCAGAACAGGTGATGAATAATCTTCTTATTGAACTGGTAGTCCGTAAGAGAGTCCGCGCCTGAAATCAGATTGAAATTTGCGCTTGGCACGAACGTCAGCATCGTTCCGGTTTTCTGGCAGATCGAACAATTGCAGGCGATGACCTGCTCCAGATTTGTTATGACTTCGAACTTGACCTTGCCACAGTGGCAGCCGCCGGAGTGGGGCGTAGCTTCGTGCGAATCTGACATCTTTTGCTCCGAGTTCCAGATTTCCCATCCCGCCGGGTAGTCTTAACCTGCCCGCCGGGTCTTTGCGCTGCCGCGGATCGGGTCTAAAAGGCCGTCTCACCGTGTCACAGCGCAGCAAAGCCCGCAACCGAAGCTGCTGCAACCCATCACGTCCAAATACCAATACTTCCAAAGGACCTTTCATGACCGCCATCGTCGACATCATTGGCCGCGAAATACTCGATAGCCGCGGCAACCCAACGGTCGAGGTCGATGTCGTGCTCGAAGACGGCACAATGGGCCGCGCCGCCGTGCCGTCAGGCGCGTCCACGGGCGCGCATGAAGCCAACGAACTGCGTGACAATGATAAGACGCGCTACCTCGGCAAGGGCGTGCTCAAGGCCGTCGATAGCGTCAACGGAGAAATCTTCGACGCGCTCTCCGGCATGGACGCCGAAGACCAGCGCGGCATCGACGCTGCCATGATGCAGCTCGACGGCACAAAGAACAAAAGCCGCTTAGGCGCCAACGCGATCCTCGGCGTGTCGATGGCCGTTGCCAAGGCCGCCGCCGAGACCAGCAACCTGCCGCTCTACCGATACATAGGCGGCGCCAACGCCCACGTGCTGCCGGTGCCGATGATGAATATCATCAACGGCGGCATGCACGCCGACAACCCCATCGACATCCAAGAATTCATGATTATGCCGATAGCTGCGGAAACCTGCACCGACGCCATCCGCATCGGCGCTGAAATTTTCCACACACTGAAGAAAAATTTGAAAGACGCAGGCCACAACACGGCCGTCGGCGACGAAGGCGGGTTTGCGCCCAACCTCAAAAGCGCCGACGATGCCCTGACCTTCATCATGCGCGCCATCGAGAAGGCCGGTTACAAGCCGGGCGAGGACGTCATGCTGGCGCTCGATTGCGCCGCGACGGAATACTTCAAGGACGGCAAGTACAATATGCACGGCGAAGGCAAGACCTTCGATAGCGCCGCGAATGCCAAATATCTCGAAGACCTCGTCAACCGTTTCCCAATTGTCTCCATCGAAGACGGCATGTCCGAAGACGATTGGGCCGGATGGAAGGCGCTGACCGATCTGATTGGCAAGCGCTGCCAGCTTGTCGGTGATGACTTGTTCGTCACCAACACCGAGCGCTTGAGCCAAGGCATCAAAGCGGCGACGGCGAACTCGATACTGGTCAAGGTCAACCAGATTGGCACGCTGACCGAAACGCTTGATGCCGTCAGCATGGCGCAGCGGGCGGGCTACACCGCCGTCATGTCGCATCGCTCGGGTGAAACAGAAGATTCGACCATTGCCGATCTCGCGGTTGCAACCAACTGCGGCCAGATCAAAACCGGCTCGCTGTCACGTTCGGACCGTCTCGCCAAATATAATCAGTTGATCCGCATTGAAGCCGAACTCGGCGATGTCGCCGTCTATGCTGGCCGCAGCATCCTAAAGCGCGCCAGGCTATAAACGAAACAACAAATTCAACATCATTCTCGTTCCATGTCATCCTAAGCAGAAGGCCGAGGATGACAGCGCTATGTTGCTTCCGCTTTCAAATTCTCGCCCTCACCAATCCGCCTCAGGACGTGCCTTGGGGAACATGATGTGCTCAATGAAAGCGACGAGGGCCTTAATAAATGACAGCATGGAATTTCTCCTGCCAAACGGGAAACGCCGGTTGCCTTGAGAATGCGCGCGAAAAGTCAGCTTAGCAAACGCTGTTGCTTTACACGACGTGTAACTTTTTGTTATCAGCGAGTATGGCCCGCCACCTCCCATCCCTCAACGGTTTGCGCGCATTCGAGGCGGCGGCGCGGCACGTCAGCTTTTCGCTGGCGGCGGCTGAATTGAACGTGACGCACGCCGCCATCAGCCGTCATATCCGCGACCTCGAACTGCGTCTTGGCGCCAAACTTTTCCATCGCACCGGCCGCGGCGTCGAGCTGACGGACGTCGGGGAGCAGTTCGTCAAAGACCTGACACCCGGCTTTGATCTTTTGGCGCACGCCACCAGCCGGTTTGGCCTACCGCCGGGAAAGCAGCACCTTGTGATCAGCTCCGAAGTACCATTTGCGGCGTTGTGGCTGGCACCAAGGCTCGGCGGCTTCACGGCCAAATGTCCCGCTGTCGATCTCGTCTTGGACCCGTCCAACCGGCTCGCCGATTTCTCAAAGAACGAAGCCGATATCGGTATTCGCTACGGCGGCGGCACTTGGGCCGGTGTAACGGCGATCAAAGTCTTCGAGTCCAATGCAACGCCAGTCTGCAGTCCTCAGTTTTTAAAGACGCACCGTTTGAAATCACCGGCGGATATTCAAGGCGCTATGCTGCTCCAGGAGGACACCCGGCAGTATTGGAATTCTTGGCTGGAAAAAGCAGGCGTTTCTAAATCTGCCGTGCCTTCTGGGCCAACACTCAAGGGGCACATCGCCCTTGCTGCGGCGGAAGCCGGGCAGGGGTTGGCATTGGCGGATGATATTCAGGCAGGCGACGCGCTGATGGCCAAGCGGCTCGTGCGGCCTTTCACTGTCACAGCAAGCCTCAATCAAGCGTACTACCTGGTGCGCGGCGCTGACATCAAGGAAAGCAAAGCAGCGCTGGCGTTCCGCAATTGGCTAACAGTGGAACTAGAGCAATTTGCCCGCGATCTCGTGACAGCGA
>JAYUCQ010000371.1:0-9072 GCA_043740265.1 Hyphomicrobium sp. | reverse complement strand
TTCAATGCCCGTGAATCATTATACGGTCAAAGTTTGGGCTAAGGTTTTAGCCTGATAAGTGGCGGGAGTCGGTAGTGAGCGCGAGTTTAGAGACGGGGACACGTTTTGTGGGACGTTGGGTTGCGGTATTCGCCATGGCCGTGGCCGTGGTGTGCCTCGTGCTGAGTGCACCCGCTAAAGCTGGATCAACCGTCGATTTTCTCAACTCGCTATCGGACAACGAAGCCAGCGCCTTTCAGGACTGGAAAGCGGCGCGCCGCGACTACGAGCGGAAACTCGATACCTATTGGGATCAAGTCGATGCCAAGCGCCAGGCCCGCAAACCCAAACGCGCCGCCAAGCTGGCGTTCGACAGCAGCGACTACGTCATGAGTTTTCCGCCGGTCTACAACGGACCGAAACTCGGCGCGGCGCTTGCCAAGAAATATGAACAGTTTACCGATGATCAGGAGAAGGCGCAACCAACGCCGCCTCAGGAGCTGTCAACAGTTGCCGATTATCTGGCGGCCGCAAAGCGCGTCTACAACTTTACGCCGGAACGCTTGAGCGAAAAAGAATTCAAACGACGCTATGCCGAGGAGGCGCTGGCGCTGGGTCTCACCAAGGATCAAGTAGTGCGCGTTTATGCGCTTGAGACGGGCGGTATCGGCACGTACGATATGCAATCGGGTATTCATCCGATCAAAAAAACAGGGCGCGCAATCTCGAGTGCCATCGGTTACGCGCAATTGCTTGACGCCAACTCGGTTGATGAACTCTCCCAACATGGCGAGTCATTTATCGAGCGGTTCGGCGAGAAGCTGCGAAACCCCGGTTTGACGGCGCAGCGCCGGGCGAGCCTAAAAACGAAACTGGCGGCGCTGAAGCACATGGTGGCGAACGTCAAACATGTGCCGAAGACTTGGGAAGCCGATCAGGCCTATGCCAAAACACTAGACGGTATGGGCATTCACGCGATCAATCTCGACGGCGACATTGGGCCAATGCTCCAAGCGGTGAAGCTCAAAGGTTTGAAAGACACGGCGGAAAAGTTTGGCCGCCCAACGCTCGCCGGCGCTGAGATGGAAGCCATGAATTTGTCGGGCCCCGTCACCGGTCTCGAAATGATGCAGCCGGTGGGGCAAAAAGCTCCTGTCACAAATTTCTTCGCTAGGCGTGCCTACTACGTCAATAAAATGGTTATTGGCTTGACCGGCGAACAACTGCTGGCCGAACTCGGGCGGCGCATGGACAGCGACGTCAATAGCGCTGGATCCAAAGAATTCGCCGACGCCTTTGATAGCGTCTCGCAGGGCCGGACATCCGCGGAGCGCTAGGGCTGATGCGGATCCCAGGTATTTTCCTCGCATGCGCCTAAGCGATTGAGCGAACGATCCCAATCAAGTCAGGTCCGCGGATTCCCTTAATGATGTATCCCTTGGCTCCGGCCGATAGGGCATCGGAAATGTCTTCTTGGCGCTCTGACGACGACAGCATTACCACGCGGATCGCCGGGCATTCTTTCGCGATAGACCGGGCAGCCTCCAATCCGCTTCCCGGCATAGAGACATCGAGCAGCATGAGGTCAACGGGTACTGAGCGAGCAATTTCGAGAGCTTCTTCCGCCGAACCGCCTTCGCATACGACAAGAATGTGCGGGTCTTGGCTCAGAACATCGCGAACGCACTTCCGGAATAGCGGATGGTCGTCAACGACTGCAACACGGACCACACGTTTTTCCAGCAATCAAGGCCTCAGTCCCGGCAAATCAATACGTTGGCCGGCAGTGACCAGTAAGAATGCTATTCTGGAAAAACGAAAGGTACCAAAGAGGCGTGATAGAAGTCGGGTACCTGTGGACTTAAGTCTAAATTTGAAGACAGGTTTGCGGTTAGCAAAGCTAGCCGGATATAATCCCGGTTGGCCCTTTCGGATTATTTCGGCTGCAATCGTGGTTTTAGGCCCGTTGCCGTTAACCGCACTCTCAAAGTCGCGGGTTTGGCTGTTGCCGGCCGGACGGCCAAACTGCTGAAAAGCAGCCGCATCATGCCGGCGCGGTTTCCATCGCTGGATAGTCGGTATAACCCTTCGGCCCGGAAGCATAGAAAGTCTGCGGGTCCGGCACATTAAGCGCGGCACTGCTACGCAAGCGCTCCGGCAAATCGGGATTGGCAATGAACAGCTGACCAAAGGCGACCGCGTCAGCGCGACCTTCGGCAATAGCTCTCCCGGCGCTTTCTTTTGTGTACTTTTCATTAGCGATAAATATGCCGCCGAATTCTTTTTTGAGGAACGGACCGAGCTGATCAGCCGCTTCGTGTTCGCGGGCGCAGAGGAATGCGATTTTGCGGCGGCCCATTTCGCGCGCAACATATCCGAACGTTTCACGCAGATTGCTATCGCCCATCGTGTGGGCGTCGGCGCGAGGCGAGAGGTGGAGGCCGACGCGATCGGCTCCCCAAACCTCGATGCAGGCATCGACAACTTCAAGCATGAGCCGGGCGCGGTTCTCTATTCGCCCGCCGTAACTGTCGGTTCGCTTGTTTGTGCTGTCTTGAAGGAATTGATCCAGCAGATAGCCGTTGGCACCGTGAACTTCGACGCCGTCAAAGCCTGCGCGTTTGGCGTTTTCGGCGCCTTTGCGGTATTCGGCAACAATGCCGGGAATTTCATCCAACTCGAGCGCGCGCGGTACGGGATAGTCCCGCTTCGGCCGCATTAAGCTGACGTGGCCCTGCGCCGCGATCGCGCTCGGCGCTACGGGCTTTGCGCCGTTGAGATAATCGGGGTGTGAGATGCGTCCGACATGCCAGAGCTGCAAGAGAATCGTGCCGCCGGCCTTGTGCACGGCGCCCGTTACTGTCTTCCAACCTGCCACCTGCGCTTCCGACCAGATGCCGGGCGTATCAGGATAGCCGACGCCCATCGCCGACACTGACGTGGCCTCGCTAAGGATCAATCCGGCGGAGGCACGCTGCACGTAATATTCGCGCATTAAGTCATTAGGCACGCGGCCTACACTCGAGCGGCAGCGGGTCAATGGTGCAAGCACGACGCGGTTTTTTAAAGAAAAGGCACCGGCTTTGAGA
Organism: Hyphomicrobium sp.; assembly: GCA_043740265.1. GTDB lineage: Bacteria > Pseudomonadota > Alphaproteobacteria > Rhizobiales > Hyphomicrobiaceae > Hyphomicrobium_B. The sequence goes on along the minus strand of JAYUCQ010000371.1, from coordinate 6,004 downwards.
GGCGCGAAGAGAGATATCATGCGGGGCCCTTGCAGTTAACGAGCGGGTCACTCTGGACGCCGCTCTCAGGTAAAAAAAATTTCAAATAAGTATCGGCTTACGTGGACACCGCAGCCGGAACCTGCAACTGCGGCTAGAGGTAACACGCCTAATAGGCGCCCGGCCCGGAACATTTCCGCAAGCTTCGTTTTCGTGTATGTCTAGTCAACGCTGCTCAGCCGAGGGGCCGGCCTATGACAAACACGCAAGAAAAACATGTCACCCGCTTGGCGCAAACCAAGGGCTACATTTTGGAGAAGGTGGGTAAAGGCCCCCATCACGGACGCTTTTCGCTTATCAGCAAAGCTGCGGCTTCGCGCGTTCGTTCCGGGGTACCCGATGCCGAGTTTTCGTTCTCACTTCAGGAAGCCGAAGACTGGCTTGCGAAAAACGGCGATTGACCGGACTTCTCGTGCGGCGATGCCAAAAAGTTTCAACGCCGCGAACCGCTGTTGGACGCAGGGCTGCGTTGCAGGTAGCTGGCTAGATGTGCTTCGTCGAGATCGCCACGGGCGACGGCGGCACGCACCGCGCATGCCGGTTCGCTGGCGTGCCGGCAATCGCGAAAACGGCAGTTTGCCGCTAAGGCTTCGATATCGTCGTAATTGATTTGGCTGTCTGGCGCGTCGTTCCATAGTTCCAAGCCGCGAATTCCGGGCGTGTCAATGACAGAACCGCCTTGCGGTCGCATGAACAATTGCCGGTGCGTCGTGGTGTGACGGCCGCGGCTATCGTGCGCCCTGACCTCTTGCGTGGCTTGCACGGCGCGCCCGAGCAACTGGTTGGTCAACGTGGACTTGCCGGCACCCGACGAGCCGATGAGGACGACCGTCTGATTGTTTTTGAAATAGCGCTCGAGGTCAGCGATTCCGTTCGCAGCTTTGGCGTTGATAGGATGAATAGCCACGCCTGGCGCTATATCTGCGATCTGCTCCGCCGCACCTGTAGCATCGTTTGCAAGGTCAATCTTGTTGGCGACGATGACGGCTTCCGCGCCGCTGTCGCGAACCAGCGCCAGATAGCGGTGCAAGCGGGCTAAATTAAAATCGCCATCCAGCGCCATGACGATAAAAGCCACGTCAATGTTTGCGGCCAAAAGCTGGGGCCGGTTTTCAGCCGACGCCTGCCGCACCAAAGCGCTGGTCCGCGGCAGCACCGCTTCTATGATGGCTGGACCATCGCCAGCCGTCAGACGCAGGGCTACGAAGTCACCAACACCGGGAAGGTCAGAGCGCTCGACGGCATTGTTGCGGAGCTTTCCTGTGATCTCCGCCGTCAGTTCACCGATGTCGGCTGCCACTTGAAAGTGGGTTCTGTGTTCGCCAATGACGCGGCCCGGCAGCAGGTCGGTGCCAGCATACGCCGCGAAGGTGGCTTGCCGCTCGACAGTCCAGCCGAACGCCTTGAGGTTCACAGCCGCACCTTAGCTCGCGCCGTTCGCATCGCGCCGAGTACGAGCACCAGCACGTTGCCTAAAAATAGAAACGCGCCAGAGATTTCAGCCGGTACGCCGATGACCAGCATCAGCACCGCCGTCAGAGCAACAACGGCGAGGACGGCAATGGCCAAAAACTCGTCATCTATGAACAGTCCGATGATGCCGCGCAGAATTTCCGTAAGTGTGCTCATATTACGGCCCCCACGTCAGATCGGCGGAGTATCGCCGCAAGTCCGAGCCCCGTTGCCGCGAATACGGCAGCGAAGATGACGATGGCGAAATCACTGCCAGGCCAGATTATGCCGAGCCCTTCACCCGTCCAGAAGACACCAAAGGCCGACAGCATCACACCGACGCCAAATTTCAAGGTGTTCTCCGGCACGCGCGACAAGGGCTTGTGAACGATTGCGCCGATCAGAAGAACCATGATGCATGCGGCCAATGCGCCAAGGCTAGCCGGCCAAAGCAATCCGCGCCCGGCTCCGACGGCGATGACGATGAAAACGACTTCAATCCCTTCCAGCATAACGGCCTTGAACGCCGTCAATCCGGCAATCCAATCGAGGCGTTGTTCGTGCTTGGCCGCCGCATCTTGAAGTTCCTCCGTTTCCTGAGCGAAGATTGCAGCTTCATCGTGCAGAGGAATGATGCCGGCCGCCCGCAACACGGCCTTGCGCAGCCACCGCATCCCAAACAGCAGCAGCAGCACGCCAATCACGAACTGCATTGCATGAATGGGGAAGACTTCGAGCAAAGGCCCAAGGCTCACAACCAGAATGGTCAGCAGAGCTAGTCCTGCCGCAGTGCCAAGTAGCGCTGGCCGCCAGCCGCGTAGCGTGCCAACCGCCAGCACGATCGTGAAGGCTTCAACAACTTCCACGAATGACGCCAGAAACGCTGCCGTGACTGCTGGCCACGCGATTGCAAAACTCGTCATGATGCGCGGGCTCTCTTCGCGGTTCGCAGCTGATAGAACTGCGCCCAATAATTGCGTCCCTGTGTTTGCATCTTGCGCTCTGCTTTGCTAGCCGCAATCGCACACTGCCGGCTTTAAGGCCACTTCACCACGGGTGGCATGGACGACAGAATGCTATCGACGTTGCCGCCGGTTTTGAGGCCGAACGTCGTGCCGCGATCGTACAGCAGATTGTATTCAACGTAGCGTCCGCGGCGGATCAGCTGTTCATCGCGCTGGGCTTCGGTGTAAGGCAACGTATAATTTCCCCGCACCAGCATCGGGTAAACGCGATTAAAGGCGCGGCCAACATCCTGCGTCAGTGCCAGGGCCGCATCAAAGCCGCCGTCTGCAGGTGATGGCGTAATGTAGTCATAAAAAATACCACCGATGCCGCGCATTTCCTTGCGGTGCGGCAGATAAAAGTAATCGTCGCACCAAGTTTTGAATTTCATGTAGTCGGCGATCTTGTGCGGCTCGCAGGCACCATACATTGCGGCGTGGAAGGCCAGCGTATCGGCGTCCTCTTGCGTGCGGCGCTTGTCGAGAACTGGCGTCAAGTCCGCACCGCCACCGAACCACCACTTGTTGGTCACCACCATGCGCGTGTTCATGTGTACGGCGGGTACGTTGGGATTTTTCGGATGCGCGATCAGCGATACGCCAGAAGCCCAAAAGTTTGGGTTCTCCTCGCCGCCTGGAATTTGCTTGCGGAACTCGGGTGCAAATTCGCCGAACACAGTTGATGTATGGACGCCGACTTTTTCAAAGACGCGGCCGTGCATCATACTCATGGTGCCGCCACCGCCTTTGGCACCCGAATGGTCGTTGCGCTCCCAAGGCGTGCGCTGAAATACTGCCGGCGTCTCGCTGCCGTGTGCTGCGTGAGCCGGGAGGTCAGTTTCGAGTTTCTCGAAAGAGGCGCAGATCTCGTCGCGCAAATGCTCGAACCAAGCTCTTGCAGCGGCTTTGTGCTGGTCTAAAGTACTGTCTTGGGCGTTCATGAGATGCCGGGTTCCTGATGTCTTGTTTTTGGCAAAAAGCACCCTTAGCGGTATCCGGGTTCCTTGATCAATATCAATCGCTATACCCGCGGGGCCGCTGGCCTTACCTTTCGCGGGATGGTAAATTTGTCTGCAGAGAATTGTACGATGTTAAGTCGGTTGTATTCCTGGTTTGAAGACCGCATTGATCCGTTTGCCCGGCCTGGCATCGTGCGCCCGCCGCAGACGTTGAGTGCTTTCTATTGGCACTACATCAAGCCAGTTTGGCCAGCGTTCGCGGTTCTGCTCGTTGTGGGTTTCTTCGGTTCAATTACTGAAGTCATGCTGTTTGCCTTCATCGGCAAGCTTGTCGATCTGCTGCGGACAGCGGCGACCCCGGCTGCATTCTTCGCTGACAACCAGGGCATTCTACTGGCGATGGCTTTTCTGGCCCTTGTGGCGCGTCCGATTATTTTCCTTTTGCACGATCTGACCAAGAGCCAAGTGGTGGCCACGACTTTTACCAACCGTGTCCGCTGGCAGACTCACAGCTACGTGCTGCGCCAGTCGATGGGCTTCTTCCAAAATGATTTCGCCGGCCGCATCGCCAACAAGATCGTGCAGACAGCACCGGCACTGCGCGAAAGCGTCGTCCAGGCAACAGATGCGATCTGGTACGCGGGCGTGCAATTTTTTGGCGCCGTAGTCCTCTTTGCTGCCGCCGATCTGCGGCTCGTGATCCCGTTGATGCTGTGGCTTGGCCTCTATGTTACCGCCATCACCTATTTTGTGCCCCGCATCAAAGCCCGTTCGACCGATACGTCTGAAGCGCGCTCGATGCTGGTTGGCCGCATTGTTGATAGCTACACTAACATTCTGACCGTCAAGCTCTTCGCCCACGCCGAGCGCGAGGACAGCTATGCCCGCGTGGCTTTCCGCGAGCAGATGGAAAAATGGCAGGCGTCATTGCGCTTGATCACGACGATGGAACTGGTTCTGTCATTTCTCAACGGCACCATGATTGTGCTGACGAGCGCGCTGGCTCTTTGGCTTTGGAGCCAGGGCCATGTTACAACCGGCGCCATTGCGACGGTCATTGCTCTCGTTGTCCGTATCGACACGATGTCGGGTTGGGTGATGTGGACGATCTCCGGCATATTCGAAAACATCGGCGTCGTGCACGAAGGCATGGAATCGATTTCGAAAGCTCAAACCGTTATCGATGTCGCCGATGCCCAGCCGCTGTCCGTGCCGAAGGGCGAAATCCGTTTCGACGCCATCCGTTTCCACTACGGCATAGCCAAAGGCACGCCCGGCGGCGCGCCAGATCGTGTCATCGACAACTTATCGCTGCGTATCGCGGCCGGTGAAAAAGTCGGCCTCGTCGGCCGCTCGGGTGCCGGCAAGTCAACGCTCGTCAACCTGCTGCTGCGGTTTTACGATCTTGAAGGCGGCCGCGTCCTGATCGACGGGCAGGACATTGCCAAAGTGCAGCAGGATACGCTGCGCGCCAACATAGGCATGGTGACGCAAGATACCTCGCTGCTGCATCGCAGCGTCCGTGATAATATTTTGTATGGCCGCCCTGAAGCTGGCGATGCGGCCGTGATTGCGGCTGCCAAGCAGGCCGAAGCGCACGGCTTCATCCTGGGGCTCGAAGACATGAAAGGCCGCAAAGGCTATGACGCTCACGTTGGCGAACGCGGAGTCAAACTGTCGGGTGGTCAACGCCAGCGTATTGCGATCGCGCGCGTGCTTCTGAAAAACGCGCCCATCCTCATTCTCGATGAAGCCACCAGCGCCCTCGACAGCGAGGTTGAGGCGGCCATTCAAGAGAGCCTTAAAACGCTCATGAGCGGCAAGACGGTCATTGCCATTGCACACCGCTTGTCAACGATTGCAGCCATGGATCGCCTCGTGATCATGGACGAAGGCCGCATCATTGAAGACGGCAACCACGATCAGCTTTTGAAAAAGAGCGGCGTCTACGCTGCGCTTTGGCACCGCCAGTCCGGCGGGTTCTTAGCGCGTGAAGCCGCCGAGTAGCGCTCGAGCCTGCGCAATGCGCGCTGCAATTTCAGCCCATATCGAGATTGATGCCGTCGCACCGGCCATCCAAAAAGTGATCTCTGAAAACCTCTGCGGCAGGTGGATACGCGCGCCTGTTGCCATGATTGTTGACAGGTCCCAAGTACCCAAAAAATGGCGGATTCAAAAGCCTTTTCGAGGAACTGTCGCTAAAGTTTTCCAAATTGGTTTACGAGATCTTCACGCTGCAAACGATTGCTGCGCCGCGTCCGCAACTTGTCAACCACTGCTCCCGTATGTTGCCTCACGAACTGAAACGAAACGCAAGTCGATTTAGCAGTCAGGAATTCAAAATGCGGAAATATACGACAAGCATCGCCGCTGTCTCGGCGCTCATCCTTTCTCAAAACGCAGCCAACGCTGCGACCGGCACCGTGCCGTTTGCCGGCATTGTGACGGCAACGTGTGTTTTGACCGTCGGCACGCCAGGCGTGATGTCGGCAAGCACCGATTTCACCTCCTTGAGTTCGATTCATGCCGGCGGCGCTACAGGCACGGTTT
>JAYUCQ010000370.1:0-3738 GCA_043740265.1 Hyphomicrobium sp. | reverse complement strand
CCAAACGCTGGATAGAGAACGCCGGCCGCGATCGGAATGCCAGCTGCATTGTAAAAAAAGGCGAAGAATAGGTTCTGGCGAATGTTGGCCATGGTAGCAGCCGACAAGTGACGGGCTCGTACGATGCCGTTGAGGTCGCCCTTGAGCAGCGTAACGCCAGCGCTTTCCATGGCGACATCTGTGCCGGTTCCCATGGCAATGCCCACGTCAGCGGCCGCCAAAGCCGGGGCATCGTTGACGCCATCGCCAGCCATTGCGACCACGCGCCCCTGTTGGCGGAACCGTTCGACGACTTTGGCTTTGTCTTGCGGCAGAACGTCGGCCTCAACGTCTGTGATGCCGAGCTTTGTTGCGACGGCCCGTGCCGTGGTCGCGTTGTCGCCAGTTAACATGACGATTCGGATGCCGGCATCTTTAAGTGCGGCGATGGCCCCGGGTGTTGTTGTCTTGACGGGGTCCGCTATAGCGATGATGCCTGTGGCCTTGCCGTCGATGGCGACAAAGATAGCAGTCGCACCGTCGCGTCGCAGTTCGTCGGCACTTTGGTCGAGGCCGCTTGTGTCAATTCCCGCGTCTAGCATGATCTGCCGATTGCCGATCACAAGTTTTCGGCCATCGACCGATCCGGTCACACCCTTACCGACGGGGGAGTCGAAATTCTCGACAGTTGCAAGCGCTAAGCCGCGCGTCGTGGCCGCGTGCACGATCGCCGACGCCAACGGATGCTCACTGCTTCGCTCCAGACTGGCAGCAAATCGCAGCAGCTCAGTTTCGTCAAAGCCCACCGCAGTCTTGATGGCGACGACACTTGGTTTGCCTTCAGTAAGCGTTCCGGTCTTATCTACGACAAGCGTATCAATTTTCTCGAAGCGCTCGAGCGCCTCAGCACTCTTGATCAATACGCCAGACTGCGCGCCGCGCCCAACGCCGACCATAATTGACATCGGCGTCGCAAGGCCCAAGGCGCAGGGGCAAGCTATGATGAGAACCGAAACTGCCGCGATCAGGCCATAAGTGAAGCGGGGCTCCGGCCCCAATGTCGCCCAAACAGTGAACGCCGCAAGTGCTGCAACAATAACAGCCGGCACAAACCACGCTGAGACTTGATCCGCGAGCCTTTGAATCGGCGCGCGGCTCCGCTGCGCCTGGGCGACCATCTGCACGATTTGAGCGAGAACCGTGTCGCGGCCAACCTTATTGGTGCGCATGACGAAGCCACCCGATTGGTTCATTGTGCCACCGATGACCTTTTCGCCAATAGTCTTTGTCACGGGCATCGATTCTCCGGTGACCAATGACTCATCGATGGCGCTGCGGCCTTCGAGGATTTCGCCGTCAACGGGTACGCGTTCGCCTGGCCGCACACGTAGTCGATCGCCTACAATTACTTGTTCAAGACTGACATCCTCGTCGCTGCCTTGTTGCCCGATCCTGCGGGCAACTTTCGGTGACAGATCGAGAAGCGCCCGAATGGCGCCGCTAGTTTGCTCGCGCGCTTTCAGCTCCAGAACTTGTCCAAGAAGAACAAGAACTGTGATGACAGCGGCGGCTTCGAAATAAACCGCGACCGAGCCGTCGTGCTCTCGCATCGCCGCTGGGAACATGTTTGGAAAGACAGTCCCCACGATGCTATAAATCCAGGCAACGCCAGTGCCCATGGCAATCAGCGTGAACATATTGAGATTTACAGTCTTGATTGACGTCCAACCGCGCTCAAAGAACGGCCACCCTGCCCAGAGAACCACCGGCGTGGCCAGACCGAGCTGGATCCAGTTAGACGATTGTTGGCCCAGCCATTGATGCAGACCCGTCAGGTGGCCGCCCATCTCAAGGGCAAATACGGGCGCCGTGAGCGCGAGGCCGATCCAGAAGCGCCGGGTCATGTCGGCAAGCTCGGGATTTACGCTCGCATCGCCCGACACGACTTCCGGCTCAAGAGCCATCCCGCAGATGGGACAGTTGCCAGGGCCAACCTTGCGGATTTCGGGGTGCATCGGACACGTGTAGATCGTGTCACGCGCTGGTGGCGCCGCCGCCTGCGAGATTGGCTTCAAGTATTTCGCCGGATTGGCCGCAAATTTTTCGCGGCATCCGGCCGAGCAAAATGAGTAGACCGTTCCATTGTGAGTGTGATTGTGTTTGGCTGTGTCCGGGTCGACCGGCATCCCACAAACGAGATCCTGCCCCACCTGATCGATTGCAACGAGCTCCCCGGTGGCAGGCTGTTCATGAACATCCATCGCAAGCGCCCCTACCAATAATCCAGTCAATGTGCGGCGATCGCAGAACTACATTTTCTCGATCGTCTGCTTGATCTTGCGCTCTTCCCAACCACTCGTCGACAGGGCCTGTGGAAAGAATACAAGGTACGCGTGCCCTAAGACGCCTAGTCCCCATCCTATGAGGGGCCATTGGACCCACCAGGCACCGCCTTTGACAAAGTCAACGGCGAAGAGCCCAGTCATCACAACGCAGAACACGAACAAATGAATGTAAAAGCCTTTCACTGCTTCGACGTGCGCCTTTGCTGCCAGGTATTTTTCCCGGTCGGGACGCGGATTTTCCATATCGAACTCCTAGCCGCAAAATGGCGGTCATCAAATTCTAAGTGCTGCACGTGTTGAGCCCAAACAAAGTGTAGACTGGGCAACTTCCTATCAAGCCAGTCACAAGTGGGACAATACCAACCCAGCCCCAGACCGACTGGTAGCCAGGGATGTACCCGAGCGCTAAGGCGATCAACGCCAAGCCGCCAATCACTCGCAATATTCGATCGATGGTTCCAACATTGACAGTCATGAGAGCCACTCCTTTTAAAGAAACAACAGTTCTATGTAGTTCGCCCGGCCCAGCTCAGCCCTGATCCAGATCAATCAACGCGAGATGGGCCGGCGCGCTTTCGCCTGAGGTAGACGATCTTGTCGCCTAACAGGCCCGCCGTAGCCTCGCGCCGGCACGAGCGAAACTGATTGTTCATATCATTCGAGGTCCGAAACAGCTGCGACGCGAAATGTCCGCATAACGCCGTCGTGTTCTTTGAATGAAACATATTCGCCCGGCAGAAACCGGTGGGCGCTGAGTTTGAAGCCTGGTTCATCGTCGCTATCGCGGGTTGGATCGTAGTCGAACGCCCAGACACCGCCGCGTTTGTGCACAAGGCGGCCAAGCTCTGTGGTTTCGCCTGGCCAGAATCTTTGGACGCGACAACGCTCCATGCTCGACTGTGGTGTCGGTCATGTCTCATGCCCCTCTGCTGCCATGCTGTGGCCCGATCAAATAGATGGATTGAAAATGGATCGCGCTGTTGTAATTAGTGCTCCTTATTCTGGTCGCCGCTCATTGACCGGGATCAAACGGGCCTGATCGAGTGCTTAAGAGCTGCTGCCCAGTCATCCTGAAGGCTAATTATCGTCGCCCGCTTGTGTGGGGTGGGGTTTCGAGGGTTGCGAACAGTCGCAGATTCCTCTTAACGGTGGCGGTCGCGAATTTTAGTGTTGAGACGGCTGGTCTGAGAACTTTCTTCGGCACACCGAAGCGCTCAAATCGCGAACATTTGCAGGAACAGTATGTTTTGGCATGGTAGACTTCAAAGCTGAGTATGCCCGATTCATTCAGATCCCTGGGGTGCATGACCCAATGGTAGATAACCGTTGTGCTTAGGAAAAAAGATAATCCAATCGTCGCAAATGCAATAAGGCGGTCTCCTGGAAATGCGGGGACCGCGTTTTGGCTATTCAA
>JAYUCQ010000369.1:0-3750 GCA_043740265.1 Hyphomicrobium sp. | reverse complement strand
CTGGCGTTTCCAGAGGCGCCGCGCCGCGATTGGATGGCGGCGTTTTGCGCTGGCCTGCTCGAAGCGCAGACGTCGTTTGGATGCAAGCTCATCGGTGGTGACACTGACCGGACGCCGGGACCTCTCTCAATTGGAATAACGGCTTTTGGCAAAGTTCCGCACGGACAGATCGTCAAGCGGAATAGCGCCCAGATTGGCGATCACGTGTTTGTCACCGGCACGGTCGGCGACTCTGCGCTCGGGCTGCTGCTACGGCGACCAACGCCGCCAGCGTGGCGCGAGCAGTTGGGCGAAGACCACAGCAGGTATCTGCTTGCGCGCTATTTGCGGCCGTTGCCGCGGCTCGCGTTAGGGCCGGTTCTGCGCCACTGCGCGTCTGCTGCATTGGACGTTTCTGATGGGCTCTTGAAGGATGCCGGTCGGCTGGCGGCAGGTGCAGCACTGAAGATTGACTCACAGACGATACCTTTGTCGCCCGCAGCAACGGCTGCGATAAATCGCCAGCCCGAGCTTTTCGAGTCTCTCGTTACCGGGGGCGACGACTTTGAAATCTTGTGCGCGGTCAATCCATCGAAGTGCGACGTTTTCAAGCAGCAAGCTTCACAGGCGCGGGTGCCCATCACCGAAATTGGGGTTTTGACCCGCGGCTCTGGGGTCACGCTTGTTTTGCCGGATGGCAAGCAGCTGACACCGGTTCGCTCAGGTTATGATCATTTCCGGACAAAAGAGTGATCTGCTTCAAACGATGCGGCCAAAGCGCAACACTGTCTTGCATTTCGCGAGGTAGCGGCCATGTGCCCGCCCTGCTACATGGTCACCGTTTTGCCATAACCGGTAGGGTAGATATCTCTCGGATTTAGCTCACTTTTCGACAGGGCGGATGCGGAACCCCAGGCTTTCACTTGGGTTGATGACAGGCGCTTTTCACTCAAGCAATCAGGCAGGCGGTATGAGGGTTTGGTCGATCGTTGGCCTGCGGCGGGGCAAGGGGTTATGGCTGGCTGCGATAGCGTTCGCGTGGCTTGGCTGCGCGGTTTTTTCAGCCACTCCAGCACCGGCCCAAGGCAATTGGTGGGAAGAGTTGACGACGGGCAGGCCGGATTACGGCGTTCACCAGGACGCTGACCGCCCAGAACGCAAACCCGAAGTTCTTGAAGACTTACGCCCGGATCCAACGCCCTGGTGCAGCGACGAGATGCGCAACGCCATCGGGGGTTCAATCGAGAGCTATGAACGGATTGCTGCCAGTGGCGGGTGGCCGCTTGTTCCCACTGGCCGGATGATGCGTCCCGGTGACGAAGATGAGCGCGTGCCCCTCTTACGCAAGCGGCTGCGCATCAGCGGCGACATGCCGGCCAAAAGCCAATACTACGATAGTAAATCGTATGACGCTGAATTGGAAGCGGCCGTAAAGCGTTTCCAATTGCGCCACGGCATACGACCGACGGGACGCATTGAGCAGTCGATGTATCCGGTTCTCAACGTCACGGCGGCTGAACGTGTAGATCAGCTCAAATTGAATTTTGAACGCTTGCGTGCACTTGCTTCATGCGGCAGCGAGGAACGCTATGTGTTCGTCAATGTGCCGGCGTTCCAGTTGGAAGCCGTTGAGCGCCATGAAGTGCAACTGCGGCACCGCGTCATTGTTGGCCGCTCGGAACGGCAAACGCCGGACGTCAGGGCGACGATCAAGGCTCTCAACTTTTATCCATTCTGGCGTGTGCCCGACAGCGTTGCCGTTCTCGATCTGGTGCCGAGGCTGCAGAAAGAACCGCAGTACCTCGAAGACCAAGGTATCCGGGTTTTCAACGGTGTAAACGGGCCGGAAGTCGAGCGTCAGAGTATTGACTGGTTTTCGCCGCAAGTCTCGGCCTACAAATTCAAGCAGGACCCTGGCGATAAAAACGCTCTCGGTCTTGTGCGTCTCGATATGTCGAATGAGTTCGGCGTCTATATGCATGACACGCCGATGAAGAAGCTGTTTGAGCAACGCAGCAGGCCATTTTCGGCGGGATGCGTGCGCGTGCAAGATGTTTTCCAGCTCGCTGAATGGATTGCCCGCAACGAAGTGGGCTGGCAGCAGCCTGGGCAAGTCAAGACAGTCTTGGATGGCGGGCAGGCGCTCGACCTTAATTTGACGCGGCCGGTGCCGGTGTATTTTGCCTACCTTACCGCTTGGGCCGAGCCATCAAGCGGCGTTGTTCAATTCCGCCAGGACATCTATGGCCGTGATGGCGCTGCCGCACGCGGGGCTGTTGCCAACGACGAAAACGACAAGCCCCCCGCCGCCGCAGCCGCGTCGCTGGCTCCGTGATCGTGCTTCTTGTGGTGTTACCGGCTCAGGCTTGAAGCGGGGAGCGCGCGACTGCTGACTTCGCGCAACGCGAAGCTTGAGCGCAGGCGGGTGACGCCGGGCAGACGCGAAAGTTCGGCTCTGTGGATGCGTTCGTAGTCGTTGAGATCGCGGGCTAGGACCGTCAGCGTGTAGTCCTCTTCGCCGGACATCAAATGGCATGAGACGACAGACGGCGCGGCAAGGACCGCCTTCTCGAACGCATCGAGTATGTCCTGGCTTTGGCTTTTTAAGCTGATTTGGACAACGACCATCATTTCCAGACCCAAGGCACGACGGCTGATTTTGGCGTGATAGCCCTCAATCACTCCGCCGTCTTCGAGTGCGCGAATTCGCCGTGCGATGGCCGTTGGCGACAAGGGGACGCGCTCCGCCAGATCGACCTGGCTTTGGCGGCCGTCATCCGCCAACGCGGACAGGATTGCCTTATCAAGCGCATCGAGCCTCATTTTTGACGATTTCCAGTAAAAAACAGCCGACTTACGCATATAATCTGCGAAAATGCCGTGTTTTGCAAGCCTTTTTGCGGGGATTTGCTGCGCCGGTTCTGGCATTCTCCGCTGCAACATTGAGCCGCGCTTTGAGGGAGACCACCATGCGCATCGGCGTGCCAACGGAGATCAAGAGCAACGAGTTTCGGGTCGGTCTTGTACCAGGTTCGGTTCGCGAGCTGACCTCCCGCGGTCATGAAGTTTTTATTCAGTCCGGCGCGGGGGTTGGAATTTTCGCTGACGATGCAACTTATGAAAAAGCCGGCGCGCGCATTTTGAAGAGCGCAGAAGCGGTTTTCGCCGCCGCCGATATGATCGTCAAGGTCAAGGAACCGCAGCTCGGCGAATGCAAGATGCTGTCGCCCAACCAGATCCTTTTTACGTATCTGCACCTTGCGCCAGATCCGGCGCAGGCCCGCGCGCTGATGGAGTCAGGTGCTGCTGCCATCGCCTATGAAACCGTGACCGATGCCATTGGCGGGCTGCCACTCCTGGCGCCGATGAGCGAAGTCGCAGGCCGGCTGGCCATCGAAGCCGCGGCAATTGCTTTGCGCCGTCCGACGGGCGGTCGCGGTGTTCTGATGGGTGGCGTTCCGGGTGTACGGCCGGCGAAAGTCGTGGTTCTCGGCGGCGGCGTCGTTGGAACACATGCGGCACGCATGGCGGTTGGCCTCGGCGCGGATGTGTCGATCCTCGACCGCTCGCTGCCGCGGTTACGCCAGCTTGATGAATTGTTCGAGGGCCGCGTTCGCACGCTGGCATCGACCATGGAAACGGTTGAAACGGAAGTCATGAGCGCGGACGTTGTTGTTGGCGCGGTGCTCGTGGCTGGTGCCAGCGCGCCCAAGCTCGTGACGCGCGCGATGTTGGCCGACATGAAGCGCGGTGCCGTGCTCGTCGATGTCT
>JAYUCQ010000368.1:0-3752 GCA_043740265.1 Hyphomicrobium sp. | reverse complement strand
AGCCAGCTTGCGACATCATCGACGATTAACCGGGTAATGTACGGCAGGTCGAGGCCGCGAACCTTAGGCATCGTAAACCATCCTAAATCCAGCAGTTCGCCGTCGGGCTTGTAGGTCTCAGCGTCCGCGTGCCGGCCATCTGCGATAAAGAACCAAGTGTCAAAACGGCGTATCTGACCGGGTGGCGTAATAGCCCGCGCCAGGGGCATCAGTACTTTGCAGGCAGGCATGAGGCCGCTCGTTGCAAACGGGAGCCACGCACCCTCCATTGCGACGCCTTGGGCATTTCTAGCGCGGCACCCCAGCACGACGCCGGCTTCTTCGAACATCTCACGGATCGCCGCCAGCGCGAATGGCACTTGGCTTGCGTTCAAGTTTCGAGCGCTTCCGGTTTCAGCCATGACAGCTGCGAGTGCGTGGTCGCCCTCATCGACGCGGCCGCCGGGGAATACCCATTTGTTCGGGAGGAACACTTGGCTGGCGAGCCGCCGCCCCATCAGCAGCCGCGGTTCGCCTTGCGAGCGATCTACCAATATCAAGCACGCCGCATCGCGGATGGGGGTGGCGGAACTATCATCGCCACTGCTCTGGCGAGTCGTCATGATTATCTAAGGCGCGACCGCCGGCAGCGGATCGGCAGCTGCGATATCCACGCCCTCGACCTGCCCGTCGCCGAAGCCATGCATACGGTTGGCCCATTGATAGGCAATCAACGCACCCTTGACACGCGGCAGCAGCCACAGGCTCAGCCCAATGACGATGGGCATGCATAGCGCCGCCTCGAGCCACATGTTGAATGGATAATTCTTTTCAAAAAACAGAATGATGGCGCCGATGACGTGCGCAACGATGAAAATGACGAAGTAGGGCGGCGCATCGTCGGCACGCTGGTGATGCAGTTCCTCGCCGCACGATGGGCAGGCATCGTTGACCTTGAGGTAGCTCTTATACAGCGCACCCTTGGCGCAGTGCGGGCAGGTTTGCTTCCAGCCAAGCTTCACGGCTGGCCAAACGTCGCGCTCTTCTGCTGCGTGGTTCAAGGCCCGCTCCGTTGCGTAAGGTGAGTTTTTTTCGATCATTGTATAAACATTAAGGTGGTCTCACACTGGTCCCAGGTCAATGCAACCCACCGCCGCAGGCCGGGCCCGGAAAGCCGGTCTTTGTAGTTTCAGCCGTTCACACCACCGCCGCCAAAGCCTGATCAAGATCGGCGATAATGTCATCGATATGCTCGATGCCAACGGAGAGCCGCACGTAACCCTCTGAAACGCCGGCCGCCGTGCGCTCCGCGTCCGACAATTGCGAATGCGTCGTTGTCGCTGGATGAATGGCGAGGCTGCGCGCGTCGCCGATGTTGGCCACGTGATAGAACAGTTTCAGATTGTCGATGAACTTGCGCCCGGCTTCACGCCCGCCCGCCAATTCGAAGCCGAGCAGGCCGCCGTATCCGCCCTTCAGATATTTGTCGGCTCTTGCGCGGGCGAGGCCGGATTGTTGCGACGGATGAATGACGTTCGTCACCTCAGGCCGTTTGGCCAAGAAGGCCGCAACGGCACTGGCATTTTCGCAATGCCGCTGCATGCGCAAGGCGATTGTCTCAACGCCTTGCAGCGTCGGGAACGCGTTGAACGGCGACAGCGCCGCACCTAAATCCCGCAGCAGCGTGACGCGGGCTTTTAAAATGTATGCAATCGGACCCAACGGCTTGACGGCCTCGGTCCAAACCGCACCGTGATAACTCGGGTCGGGCGAATTCAGCATCGGCTGGCGCTCGGGATGGGCTGCCCAATCAAAATTGCCGCTATCTATAATAATGCCGCCAATCGATGTGCCGTGCCCGCCTAAAAATTTCGTCGTCGAATACATCACGATCGCCGCACCGTGATCGAAGGGCCGCGCGAGAAGGGGTGCTGCCGTATTATCGACAATCAGCGGAATGCCGAGCGGCCGGCCAATCGCCGCCACTTCGGCAATAGGGAAAACGCGGAGCTTGGGATTGGGCAAGGTCTCTGCGTAGTAAGCCCGCGTGCGCGCATCCGTTGCGCGGCGGAAATTTTCCGGATCATCGGGGTCAACGAAGCGAACCTCGATGCCCTGATCCTTGAACGTGTTGGCGAACAGGTTCCAGGTTCCGCCATAGAGGTCCGTTGAGCTGACGATATTGTCGCCTGCGCGCGCGATATTCTGCACCGCTATCGCAGAAGCGGCTTGACCCGACGCCACAGCCAGCGCCGCGACGCCGCCTTCAAGTCCGGCCATACGCTTTTCCAGAACGTCGTTGGTCGGATTCATGATCCGCGTGTAAATGTTGCCGAGTTCTTTCAACGCGAACAGGTTCTCTGCGTGTTGCGTGTCGCGAAATTGATACGATGTCGTTTGATAGATCGGCACAGCGACGGCACCCGTTGCCGGGTCTGCGCGCCAGCCTTCATGGAGCGCCATTGTTTCAGGCCGGGGCGGTTTTCTTGTCATGCTGCTTCTCCACTCCGGACGACCAGATATCTTCGTCAACGGCTTTACATGCGAACGCGTGGGTCAGCTACCGCCCGCGTCTAAATCCGCCGCCCTTGCTGCTGTGGCCTTTGCCACCGCCCGGCCGGTTGCGCGGCAATCGTCCGCCGCCTGCCTTGAAGCCGGCGAAATGGCCCTTTGTGCCCGGCGTCAGCATCTCGAACCGCAGCGCACCCGCGGACGGTACGACCTCCAGCAATTTCACTTCAACGACATCACCCAGTCTGTAGCCCTCGCCGGTTTTTGAACCAACCAGCGCGTGCGCCGCTTCGACGTGGTGATAGTAGTCGTTGCCAAGACTGCCGATGGGAATGTACCCATCCGCACCGGTATCCTTCAACCGCACGAACAAGCCCGACCGCGTCACGCCGGAAATCCGCGCCGCGAAACTTGCGCCCACGCGATCGGCCAGATGCGCCGCGATTAAGCGGTCGGTCGTCTCGCGCTCGGCTGCCATGGCGCGCCGCTCGGTATCGGAAATCGCTTTCGACACGGAGACGAGACGCGAAAAATCTTCGTCGCGCATACCGTCGGGGCCGAAGTTCAAAGCCCTGACCAATGCGCGGTGCACCAGCAAGTCGGCATAGCGGCGGATGGGCGACGTAAAATGCGCGTACTTTGCCAAATTCAAACCGAAGTGACCGATGTTTTTCGGCGTGTATTCGGCTTGGCTCTGCGACCGCAGAATGACTTCGTTGATCAGTTCCGGCACCGGCAAGTCTTTGGCTTTCGCCAGAATGACGTTGAACGCCTCGGGCTTCAGCGCACCGAGGTGCGGCACCTTCATATCGAGTGTGTCGAGAAAATCCTTGAGGCCTTTCAGCTTCTCAGGGCTCGGCGCATCGTGCACGCGATAAACAAGCTGCGTCCGCTTGGCTTCCAGAGTTTCTGCCGCCGCGACGTTGGCCTGGATCATGAACTCTTCGATCAGGCGATGGGCGTCGAGGCGCTCAGGCGTCACGACATTGGCAACCTGACCCTTGTCATCGAGTACGATCTTGCGTTCCGGCAAATCGAGATCGAGCGGCCCACGTTTGTCGCGCGCGGCGCTGACTGCAGCGTAGGCGGCCCACAGCGGCTTCAGCGCTCGCTCCATCAGGGGCTTACACTTGTCGCTGACGTTGCCGTCAATCGCCGCTTGGGCTTCCTGATACGACAGCTTGGCGGCTGACTTCATCATCGCCCGCATAAACAGTTGGCCGACTTTTTCGCCGTGCTTGTCGAAGGTCATGCGCACGGCG
>JAYUCQ010000367.1:0-3752 GCA_043740265.1 Hyphomicrobium sp. | reverse complement strand
CGCCCGGAATGCGCATGCGGATCATGAAGGAAAAAGCTTTTTCGAGCTTCTTCTTGCCGCGTTCGCCGCGGACGTCGCGGTCGTCTTGAATATAAGAGCCGTGGAATTTGATCAGCTGATGATCGTCCTCGGCGATGTTGCCGGTGATGACATCCTTCAAGCCTTCCGCCAGCGTGCCGCGCAACTGGTGGCTTTGTTCCTTGATGATCTCGTTCTTGGCGCGCTTGTCGGTCATGGGGTCTCGCTGGGATGGGGTGTGCCCCTCTCCCGTTTCTGCAGGTAACGGGGAGAGGGGACGCTATTCTAATATACGTCGCGTTGATAGCGGCCAGCTTTGGTCAGTTCCTTGAGCTTGGCACGGCCAGCGTCGTCATCACCCTTCGCCGCATCGGCGAGAATTTTGACGAGTGTCGCGTCAACATCTTTAGCCATGCCTTTTTCATCGCCGCAAACATAAACATGTGCGCCGTCCGCAATCCAAGACTGGAGTTCGGCACGCTGCTCCCAAAGGCGATGCTGGACGTAGATTTTTTCCGGCTGATCACGGGAGAAGGCGGTATCGATTTGCGTCAGCGCTCCGGCGGCTTTGTGGTCCTGCCAGTCGATTTGGTACAAGAAGTCGTTGGTGAAGTTGCGCTCGCCGAAAAAGAGCCAGCTTTTACCCTTTGAGCCGAGTTCAACGCGCTCTTCGATGAAAGCCCGATAGGGTGCAACGCCGGTGCCGGCGCCTATCATGATCATCGGCGTATTGCCGTCTTGGGGAATTCGGAAGTGGCGGTTCGGCTTGACGTAAATCCGCGCCGGCGAACCGACTTTGCGGCGATCGGCAAGATAGGTCGAGGCAACGCCGCCGCGTTTTTTGCCATGCGAGGCCCAGCGCACTGCGCCGACGAGCAGATGGGCTTCGCCGGGATGGGCTTTCAGGCTTGAGGCAACGGAGTACAAACGGCCCGGCAACGGCCGCAACAGACCAATCAACTGTTCTGGCGTCAGCTTCTCGGAATAGGTCTCAAACAGATCCACAAGCTGGCGATCTGCTGAAAATTTTGCGTAGGCATCACCGTCGAGCAGCTTCTTGACGTCGGCGCGCCCGGTCAGCTTGGCGAAATTCTCAACCGCCGCCCGCGACAGCGTCGTGACGTCAAAGCCCTTCTGAATTTTCAGCAGCAGCGCCGCGTCCGAACCAAGTCCCGTGGCGCGCAGAAGCTGATCGACCAGCGCTGGATCGTTTTCCGGCAGCAAGCCGATAGCGTCGCCCGGCAGATAGCTAAAGCGCGGATCGTCGGTGGCAAACTCAACATGCCAGGTTTCGCGCGTCGAACCGGTGCCGTTCAAATTCACAAGAGCGGAGATTTCCGCCTCCAAGGGCGTTTCAGCCGTGAAGGCTGGTTCGTCATCGCCGGCTTGGTATCCGCCGCCGGTGAAATCGACGTGGACCACGGTACCGGTTAAAGCTTCGTCCAATGGTGCGAGTTTGGCGAGCGCGCCTTCGGTCCATTCCGCCGCTTGCTTGGCAAAATCGAGATCGAGGTCTTGGCGGTCTGCCGCGCGCTTGCCGCCGAGCGCTTCGAGGCGCGCATCAATGGCTTTGCCGACAGCGCAGAACTGCACATACGCCGTGTCACCGAGCGACAAAACAGCAAAGCGCACGCCGTCAAGCCGCGGAGCCGCGTCGCTCATCAGAGCTGAATAAAAATCAATGGCGCGGGCCGGTGGGTCACCCTCGCCCCACGTCGCCGCGTAGACGACGATGTTTTTCGATTTCCCCAGTAACGCCATGTCGGCATCAGCCATGTCGTAAACTTTGGCGTCGAGGCCGTGCTTCTGTGCCGCCTTCTTGGCTTTATTGGCAAGCGCCTCGCAGTTGCCACTTTCGCTGGCGTAGAAGATCGTTAACGGGACTTTCGGCTTGGCAGCGGCGACTGGTACCGCGCCGGCCCCTTGGGCGGCTTCGAAGCCAGAGAAAAACCCAGCCAGCCACGAGCGTTGTTGCGGCGTCGTGCGGGCCACGACCCTATTGAGGATGTCGATTTCTTCCGGTGAAAACGGAGCGTTTTTAGGTAGCAGCGGGGTCACGGTCACCAACAGTCTCCTCGGTCGCGCTTTTTAGACAGGCTAAATCTGGTGCGTTCTGGCAAATCAGCGCGCAAAGTTGCGTCGTTGTCAGTAGCTTGGGCGGGGCTCAAGCGAAAGTCCGCTTTTGAGCGCGGCTTTCTTTCCCGATGGGCAACGCTCACATAGCCAACGGCGATCCCATGCAACTGGCTCACTGGTATGCCAAAATAACAGCAAAAGGAATAATTTCCTATTATATTTGACTGATAACTATGAAATAGAAATAATTTTCTAATATATTGGCGTCTTTGGCGTAGGCGGCCTAGCTGAACATCGACCCTCCCAAGATCGTCTTGCTGCCTAATTCGCTCCGGCGCGAACATCGGCCAATCTATGCCGGGTGCTGTGTCGGGTTGCAGCGGGCTGAGCTTCGGTGATCATCTTGGCGATCCCTGTTTATGACGTCGTCAATCGAATTTAGTGACGTCGGCGCGACCCCGCCAGAGCCCTGCTGTAGCATCGGTTGAGGGCGCAAGCTTCAGACGCCAGTCTGGATAGTGAAGCTCAGAGACTAGTCACACGCAGACGTGAAAGCACTTGATTTGCCCGCAGGCTCAAACAAGCAGACTGTAAATTCCAAAGCGAGTTGGACTTGACTTTGAACGTTCAATCCGCAGATTGGGGCCGCACAAAAAAAGTGTCTGCACCAATTGCCGGGCCTAAGTCAGCCTCAAGATTCGAATGCAGCAAAATCCTCTGGAGGAAATACACATGAAAATTTGGTCCAAGCCAGCCGTTCGCGAAACCGAAGTCGGCCTCGAAGTAACGAGCTACTTGCCAGCCGAAATCGACGTCATCTAAATTGACGGTTCGGCCTCGCGGTTTCCGTGAGTATCCGGCGCGGCGGTCGATGTCTCATCGGCCGCCGTTGTCGTTTAGAGGATTGTCGTTTAGAGGGTCGTCGTTTGGGGCACGTATTTTTTGTCAACTAATGACGCGTTTCGCCATCACACCACTGCCGGCAGTCAAGCATCCATGCTCATCAAAATTCTCGGATCATCAGCTGGCGGCGGGTTTCCGCAGTGGAACTGCAATGGCGTTCACTCCGGCAACGTGCGCGCTGGCAAGGCCGGTTACCGCTCGCGCTTGCAATCCTCGCTCGCCGTTTCAGCCGACGGCATAAATTGGGTGCTGCTCAACGCCTCGCCAGATCTGCGCCAGCAAATCAACGAGACGCCGGAATTGCATCCATCCAAAAATGGCGGCTTGCGCAATTCGCCGGTCAAAGCCGTGATCGTTACCAACGCTGACGTCGATCACATCACCGGGCTGATCAACCTGCGCGAAGGCCAGCCGTTTTCAATTTACGGTTCGGACCGCGTGCTAACAACTCTCAACGCCAATTCGATCTTCAATGTCTGCGCGCCGGAAAAAGTGCCGCGCATTTCGCTGCCAATGGACAAGCCTCAAAAACTCACCGGCGCGGGCGTCGATCTGGGCTTGACGGTAGAAGCCTTCGCGGTGCCTGGCAAAATCGCGCTGTTTCTCGAAAAAGGCGGCTCAGACGCCAACTACGGCAGCCGCGACGGCGATACGATTGGCCTCAAGGTCACGGCCACCGCGACTGGCAAATCGTTTTTCTATATCCCGGGCTGCGCCGAAGTCGACCCGCCGCTGGCCGCCCGCATCAAAGGCGC
>JAYUCQ010000366.1:0-3788 GCA_043740265.1 Hyphomicrobium sp. | reverse complement strand
GCCGGCGTTGGCAACCGCCGTCAGCGTTCCAAGCAGCGCCTGCGTTTCAGCCTTATAGAGCCCGGGAATTTTAACATCGACCGTCGCCCGCCAAATGCCTGATCCTTTCGTTGTTGGCTGAAGCGTCACGTCCGAGGTTTCGCCGCCTGGACCCAACAACTTGACGGGCCCAACCGTCTCTTCCATCGACCGGCGCTCGAGCGTCAGCTTCAAGCCCTTTGACGAGGCAATCAAACGCTCTTCTTCGAGATCCGGTTCCTTCATGAGCCAATGCGACAAGCGGCGCAGCAAATCGGTATGCGGTCCGCCGCCATCGAAGCCGCGGGCCCACAGCCAAGAGTGATCAGAGGTCAGTAGCGCCACGCGGCCCTTGCCCTTGCGGTCCAGGATCAGCAGCGGCTTATCTTCAGCCCCGCTCATGACCACACGGCCGCGATCCGGCGTCACCTCGGCTTGGCGGAACCACCGGCCCCAGTTGGGTTCCGGCATCGCGCCGGTTTTGGCATCCGCCAGTTGCGGCGAGATCGAACCTGGCAGACCCATCGTCACGGGATGCTTTTCGCCCTCAGCCGTAATCTTGGCGCGGAACGGCGTCTCAATCACGCGGCCCGTCGGCGTCGCCGGCAGCACCGACGCCAGCGGCGTTTTGTGGATCGTGGAATTGCCGGCGTAATCGTCGCCGGCCGCGATCAACAGCGCGCCGCCGTGCTGCTCGACATACTTCGCGATGTTGTCATAGTACAACATCTGCAGAATGCCCTTGTGCTCGTAGCGGTCGAAGATGATCAGATCGAACTCGTTGATCTTTTCCGAAAACAGTTCGCGCGTCGGAAACGCAATAAGCGAAAGCTGATTGATCGGCGTGCCGTCCTGCTTTTCCGGCGGCCGCAAAATCGTGAAGTGCACGAGATCAACGGCAGCGTCAGACTTCAAAAGGTTGCGCCAGGTGCGTTCGCCCGCATGTGGTTGGCCCGAAACTAAAAGCACACGCAGGTTCTCGCGGACACCTTCTGCTGCCACGACAACGCGGTTGTTGGCTGGCGTCAGCTCGCCCGGCACGGCATCGAGTTCGACTTCGACAATGTTGGTGCCGGTATGCGGGAACGGCATGTCGATCTTGTTGACGCGGCCGATTTCCGTGCGCACGACCTCATCCGGCTTGCCTTCGCGCCGCACTTTCAGCGTCACGGGCGCGTTTGCTGCACTGGCCTTACCGGTTTCGCGAACCGCCAGTTGGATGGTGCGCGATTGGCTGACGAGACCGTATTTCGGAGCTTCGATAATCTCGATGCGGCGATCAAATTCGCCTTTGGCACCGGTCAGCAGCGTGTGGATCGGCGCGTCAAAACCGAGGCTTTGCGCCGATTTCGGCACGTCGTGCACTTGGCCGTCGGTGGCGAACAGCACGCCCGCAATGCGATCCGGGGCCGTGTCGCTCAAGGCGGCGTTGAGATCGGCAAAGAGGTTGGTTCCCGCAGCCGTTGTGTCGCTTGGTTTCGCGCCCGTCACCCACTTGATATTGAGGTTCGGAATTTTGGCGAACTTGGCTTCGAGATTGGCTTTGATGGCCGCCGTCTGCTCCGGCCGGCCGGCAAGTTTCTGACTGGTGGATTCGTCCAGCACCACAATCGCGACGTTGGCGAGATTTTCGCGCTCTTCTTCCCGCAACGTCGGATTGAACAGCGCCGCCAGCATCGCCGCGAGGGCTGCCAGCCGCAGCCACGCGCCACGTGAGCGGCGGAACAGCAGCAGCGCCACGAGGGCGGCGGCAATCGCCACCAGCAGCCACAGAATGGGTGGCGGCAGCAACGGCGCAAAATCAACGGACCAGTTCATGATTGTCTCACTGCCCCAGCCGTTCGAGCAAGGCCGGCACGTGGACCTGATCGGCTTTGTAGTTTCCAGTCAGCGCGTGCATGACGATGTTGACGCCGGAGCGATACGCCATTTCACGCTGCATCTCACCGCCCGGTACGACCGGATAGATCGGCCTATTGCGCTCATCCAGCGCCCAGGCGGCGGCAAAGTCATTCGATGTGATGATGATCGAGGTCACGCCGTCGGCGACGCGGGCGCGATGCGTATCGTTGGGGTTTTCTGAAATCGCTTCGACCCACATTTGCCCGCCATCCCAGCGTCCGGGAAATGATTTCAAGAGATAGAATGACTTTGTAACGACGTGATTTTCCGGAACCGGTTCCAGTCGCGGCACATCCAGCTTGCTCAACAGCCGTTGCAAGGCGTTGCCGCTTTTGCCGGCCATTGGCAAGGTGTTGCTGCCGCCTTGGCCATAGTCGCGGGTATCGAAAATAATCAGCCCGCCTTCCTTCATGTAGGCGTCGATGCGTGCAATCGCGGCGTCGGGCAGAGCTTCGGCATTGTCCAGCACCGGCCAATAAAGGATCGGATAAAACGCGATCTCGTCTTTCGAGATATCAACGGCCGCCGGTTCGCCGGGTTCAACCGCCGTGCGCGCTTCCAAGACTTTAGCGAGGCCTAGAAGCCCAGTGCGGCTGGTCTCATCGGTATCGCGGTCGCCGCTGACGACGTAACCGAAGGTGACTTTGCTGGTCGCATCGATCGCGGCTTTGTCGGCGGCTGCGAACGTTCCCTTTTTGCTTGGCAGTGCAGCGGTTGTGGGTGGCTTGCGATCACGCGCAGAACCTCTGCTCTCGTCACTGCCACTTTCCGTTTGTGGTTCATTGTCTTGTGCTCTGGCAGCATGAGGCAACGCAATTGCGCCCGCCAAAACGGCCATCGCGATCATCGCGGCTTTCGCGCCGCCGCGAGGTTGCATCAAACCCTTGATGCCACCCGCTTGCAAAATCACAATGGCGATAATGTCGGCAAACAGCAGCGCCAACCCGAGCGCCAGCATCCACGGTTTCAACGGCGTCGATGCGGCGTTTTCATAGTTGAGATGCTGCACGCCGCCACCGAGGGCTGGGAACGGCGGAAGCGTGCTCTTGGGCGTCAGCACGTTGACGGCACGCGGCGATGCGCCATTGCCGTAATATCCGGGCGGATGCAAGCGCGACGGCACGGTGTCCGCCAACGCCGAGGCTTTGATCGGCTCAGCCGTTGCCGGCGGAGCTTTCAACGCGCCTGCACCGTCGAGTGTTCGAAGCGGCGGCAATATGTTCTGCGCGTCTCTCGATGCCGCATCTTGCGCCGTCGCCGCTGATGTTCCGTCGCCGCTCGCGCCAACAGTGCCCATCGTCGACAGGCTCCTTAGCATTTCAACAAACAATCCCGAGATCGGCAAATTCGACCAATCCGAATTGGCGGTGATGTGGAACAGCACGAGTTTGCCGTTGCCGTGCTTGGTTGCGGTCACAAGCGGCGTGCCGTCTTTCAATCGTCCCCAAATCTCAACCTCGGGACTGAGCCGCGACGGATCGGCGAGGACTTGCCGGTTGACCAGCACGTCCGCCGGGATCGTCAAACCCGCGAACGGACTGGATTCATCGAACGCTGCAAGCGGCTGCGGGCTCGACCACGACAGCGCGCCGCCCAACGAACGTCCGCCCGCGCGTAACGCGACAGGAAGCAACTCGTCGCCGGATTTTTCCAAACGCGGTCCTGCAAAACGAACTAGTACGCCGCCGCGATTGACGAACGCGTCAACCTGCTTTGCGACCTCGCCGCTCAACGTGCCGATGTCCGCCATCATGAGCACAGACACATTTTGGCGCAGCACGCCGTCGAGGCCTTGCACCAAGTTGCTATCTTTCGCAACGGCGAGCTCGGCGTAGGGCGTCAGCGCTTTTTGGATATAGTACAACGGC
>JAYUCQ010000365.1:0-3794 GCA_043740265.1 Hyphomicrobium sp. | reverse complement strand
GCCATGACGGAGCGCGGCAGGGAAAGTCTCAGCCGTGACTCAACGCACCTGAGCCTCGGACCAAGTTCTCTGCGTTGGAACGGATCAGAGCTGACGATAGATGTTCGCGAAACAACGGTGCCAATTCCATCGCGGCTGCGTGGACGCATCAGAGTTCACTCCGGCGCCGTCAACGCAAAGACTTTTACGCTGCGAGACACCGGTACGCATCAATGGCGGCCGGTCATGCCGCTTGCCCGCGTTGACGTCGATTTTGGAGCCGGTGGCGTCAAATGGTCGGGATCCGGCTATTTCGATCACAACCGCGGCGCTGAGCCGCTTGAAGACGGCTTCTCAAATTGGACCTGGTGCCGCTCTGTTAGCCGCGATCATACGACAATTTTTTATGACATGGCCGGGAGGGGAAGCTCATGCCCGGGACTTGCTATGACGATCAGTCGTAATGGTGAGATCACTGATGCCGAAGCGCCGCCTGTGCAGCACTTGCGCAGTTCCAAATGGGGTATTCCGCGATCAACGCGCTCTGATGCGGCGTCCCGCCCCAGTGTTGTCGAGACGCTGGAAGATACACCGTTCTACGCGCGCTCTGTCGTGTCGGCATCAATCGCCGGTCAACCCAAGCGCATGATACACGAAAGCCTGTCTCTGGATCGATTTGCGGCCCCTTGGGTGCAGGTCATGCTGCCGTTCAAGATGCCGCGACGGACGTTTTAACTATAAGAAATTTCCGGCGGACGACTCACTTCGCGCTCTATGCGCCAGGATCTTTGTGATCGTCGCCGCGAATGGCCTTGCGCGTTTTTATGAGATCAAAAATCGCAAGACCGAGAACGAGGCCAAAAACCAGCGCCAGCTCGACGAGGCCCAGTGTCATGCCCGAGCAGGCGCGGGTGCCACAATCATTTCGCGCCCAAGGGCTGCAAATACAGTCCGCACGATACCATCACTATCTAAGCCTGCTTGACGGTACATCGCGTCCGGGCTGTCGTGATCTATAAAGATATCCGGCAGCACAAGAGAGCGAACGCGCAAGCCGCGATCCATGATACCTGAGCCTGCAAGGTAGTGCAGCACGTGACTGCCGAAGCCGCCGACAGAACCCTCTTCAATGGTGACTAGAACTTCATGCTGCCGCGCAAGCCGGGCAACGAGATCCGTATCCAGCGGCTTCATGAAGCGCGCATCGGCCACCGTAGTTGAAAGCCCGTAGCCATCGAGTTTTTCAGCCGCCATCAAGGCTTCGGCCAAACGTGTTCCAAGTGAAAGGATAGCGACTTTCGAGCCTTCACGGATCACGCGGCCCTTGCCGATGTCCAGCACTTGGCCGGCGACGGGCAACGCGGCACCCGTGCCTTCGCCGCGCGGAAAGCGGAACGCCGAGGGCCGGTCATCGATTGCCGCTGACGTCGCCACCATGTGCTTCAGTTCAGCTTCATCGGATGCAGCCATGATGACGAAATTCGGCAGGCAGCCGAGATACGCCAAATCGAATGAGCCCGCGTGCGTTGGGCCGTCGGCTCCGACAAGCCCAGCCCGGTCAATTGCAAATCGGACCGGCAGGCTCTGAATGGCGACGTCGTGAACAACTTGGTCGTACGCCCGCTGCAGGAATGTCGAATAGATCGCTGCGAACGGTTTCATGCCTTCGGTTGCCAATCCGGCTGCAAACGTCACCGCATGCTGCTCAGCAATGCCGACATCGAACGTCCGATCTGGAAATTCGCGCGCAAATACGTCAAGCCCCGTGCCGTCCGGCATTGCCGCGGTAATGGCAACGACGCGCTTATCCTTGCGCGCTTCCTCGACAAGACTATCGGCGAATACGCGCGTGTAGCTCAGTGCTTTTGCCTTCGGCTTCGACTGCGCGCCGGTCACGACATTGAACTTGGCGACGCCGTGATACTTATCGGGGGAAGCTTCGGCGGGGCCGTAGCCTTTGCCCTTCTTGGTCACGACATGCACGAGAATAGGTGCCTGATCGGCGTCGCGGACATTTTTCAACACCGCAACGAGTTGTTCCATGTCGTGGCCATCGACGGGGCCGACGTAGTAGAAGCCCAATTCTTCAAACCAGATACCGCCCGACCAATAGGTGCGCGACATTTCCTCGGCCCGCGCCGCGCGCCGCTCCCAGCTCTTCGGCAACTTTTTGGCCAATTGCTTGGCGGCATCGCGGATTTGCAGATAGGTGCCGCTCGACGACATGCGGGTGAGAACTTTGGACAGTGCGCCTGATGGCGGCGCAATCGACATATCGTTGTCATTCAAGATGACGATCATGCGCTCGTCGCGTGCACCCGCGTTATTCATGGCTTCGTAGGCCATCCCGGCACTCATCGCGCCGTCGCCGATGACGCATATGACGTTGTTTTTTTCGCCTTTCAGATCACGCGCCACAGCCATGCCGAGGCCGGCAGAAATCGACGTCGAGGAATGCGCCGCGCCGAATGGATCGTAGCGGCTTTCCGCCCGCTTGGTGAAGCCCGACAAGCCGCCGCCCTGACGCAACGTCCGGATGCGGTCGCGGCGTCCGGTTAGAATTTTGTGCGGATAGGCTTGGTGGCCGACGTCCCAGATCAACCGGTCGCGCGGCGTATCAAAGACCCAATGCAGCGCTACCGTGAGTTCGACAACGCCGAGCCCAGCGCCGAGGTGCCCGCCTGTGACCGATACGGCTTCGATCGTCTCGGCCCGCAATTCGTCAGCGACTTGCCGCAAATCGCTTTCCGGCAATTTGCGCAGCTCTTCGGGCGTTGATGCCAGATCGAGAAGTGGCTTTGAGGCGGGCTTCAGGCCGCTTTCATGAACGCTCATCGCTGAGTCTCCAATTTTGTGCTGTGTTCAACACCGGATGTGCTTGCGGATCTCTGAGTGACATCGGCGAATGGACAGACGCGCCCACCAACCGCCCGTGGCGGGAGCCCGCAAATTGCTCTTGATATTGAAGCCGGGCGAATAGATCGATGGCGCGAATGGCTTTGCTTCGAATGTTCCACCACGCAAGTGCAGGGGTCTGCGACAGCACGGCGTGACTGGAAGCCTGCACCACCGAGTCGACAAGAAATGCCGCTTCCGCCAGCGCCGGCGTGTCCGACGTTTGCGAGGCCCGTAAACTTTCGCTCAGCGCATGTGCCAGCAGGGAGAGCTTGCGGTACGACGAAACCACTGCCCGGCGGCCAATTGAATCGAAGCCGTGGCGCGCCACTTCGGCACCAATTTCGGAATAGAGGATGCGCGCCGCAGAAATGCCTGGACGGCAGTCGAGCGGAAGTTGCGCGATGCCGTCTTGCGAGCGGGCGTAGAGCGTGTCCGCGACGGTTAAAAGCCGCCGCACCACGGAGGCTATGCGGTCATCAAAAACCGGATCGCGAAGCCAATGTTCTGCATCAATGCCGGCCTCCTCTAACCATTCCAGAGGCAAATACAGCCGTCCAGCGCGTGCGTCTTCTCCGACATCGCGCGCAATGTTTGTGAGTTGCATGGCAACGCCGAGATCACATGCGCGCGCCAGGGCAACTGGATCGCGTGTGCCCATCAAAACGGCCATCATGGCGCCGACAGTTCCCGCAACGCGCGTCGCGTAGGCCTGCAAATCCGACAACCGCGCATAGCGCCGGCCCTCGGCATCCCACTCGAAGCCTTCGATCAGGGCTTCCGGCAACCGCCGCGGTATATTGTATTCAGCGATGGTACGCGCGAAGGCCCGGTCAACCGGATTGGCGTCAGGTGTTTGCCTGTAAGCCCGGTCAAGGCGCTGGCGCAATCCAAGCACCGCTGCCGTTGAGCCGCCCGCA
>JAYUCQ010000364.1:0-3797 GCA_043740265.1 Hyphomicrobium sp. | reverse complement strand
CTGCAAGAGCGCCGTCTCGGGCCAACGGTGTTGAGAACGTATCGCGCCAAATTCGACATCGCAGAATTGTTCCCAAACGAGCGGCAGCCGCGCACGGGATCGAAAGAAGACGAGGAGCTGCAGCGCCAGATCGAGGCCAATGACGGCATCTTCGAGCCGTTGCTGGTCGAGCCCCACCCCGACCGGCCCAATAAATTCCGCATCATCGACGGCGAGCGGCGATGGACGAACTCGAAACTTCTGGTCGAGCAAGGCCGCGAGCAATACCGCAAAATCCCGGTCGAGGTTACAGACAGAACCTTATCCGACGACGAGCGGCTGCGGGTGTGGATTTATATCCACCGCCAACGCAAGGAGTGGGACGCGCGAGAAAAGGAGATGGTCGCGTACAGGCTCGTCGAGCTTATGGGGCGCGCCAGCGCGGCGAGCATTCTTGGTATCTCCATCCGCGAGCTGGAAAAGCTGGTCGAGGTCTTTCAACTCTCTGAACGCTTCGTCAACTTACGCGATAACAACGCCGGCATCACCTGGGCCCGCGAACTCATGGGGGTCAGCAAAAAGCTTTTGACGCCGAGCGTCATCGACGCGGTCGTCGACAAGGTCAACAAACAGCGCGTCACGAATTCAAAAGATTTGCGTAAGCTGCGCGCGATCCTGACCGACCCTGTTGCAAAGGACAATTTCCTGTCCCAGCGCGGCGATCTCGAAACAGCGATGCTACGCGTCGCGCCCGAAATCAAGCGGCGCGATCCCGACTTCATTACCAATCTCGAGGCGACGGTCGAATCCATCAAGCAGTTGCCGTGGACAGCGCTGAAACACATGCGCAGCGACGAGGATATTCTCAGAAAGCTCGAGAACGCGGAAGCGCTTTTGAAATCGCTGCGCCACACGCTCACCAGCGGCGGCCAGGACTAGGGTCTGTCCGATTTAAATTGAATCTCGGACAGACCCTAGGCTTTTGGTTTGTCGTGCTTCTTTTCGGAAAACCGGTTCCCATCCCGGCCTTCGCCGGGACAGGCTTTTTCCGGAAGCACTCTAGCAAATGTTTGCCGGTCATATCTCGCGCCCGAGAAAAACCACTTCGCGAGCCCCCTCGCCTGCCGAGCCGTATTCGGAAAAGCCAAGGCGCGCGTAAAATCCGACGTTCCGGGAATCCTTGCTGGTGACAACATGCACGCCTGAGCATCCCGCGCTGCGCGCATCCTTGGCGAAGCGCTCGACCAGCGCCGATCCAACACCGCAGCTTCGATGAGAGGCTGCCAGGTTGACGTGAAGATGCGCCGGAAACCGGTGTGTCAAATCCTTGAAGTGCGAGAAATAAGGAATATCAGAAAACCGCGGAGTCACCGCCGGGTCATCGGTACAGCCAACAAGGTAGCCGGCAACATCGCCGTTTTCCGCTATTGCAACGTAGGCCCAGCCCGGATCGCGAGCGAGATAGCGGCCAAGCCACCGTTCACGAAAGGCGGCGCGCGCGGTTTCGCCGTCAAACGCCTGCGTGTTGCTGGATTGAAAAAACACCGCATCAATCCCGGGCAATGTCCCGGCTAAGTGTTTTACGTCCAGGTAGGGGCGAATAACGACGGGCAGCGACATGTCTCCTCCGCACTTAGTCGAGTGATCTTTCTTAGCCTGCCGCGACTTAGAAACAAAATGGGGACGAGCATGGCTCGTCCCCAAAATTTTAGCGGCTAGTTTTAAGTATTAGCCCCAACGGCACTCGTTGTAACGGTGCCACCAGTAGCGGCTGCCCGTATTCAGCGCCTTGCGTTTCAGCCAGTAGCAGCCGTCATTATTTGCACGGTAACTATAGACTGGAGCGACGTAAAAGCGCGGTCCGTGAAAGCGCCGTCGTCCGTGATGCTCGTTAAATTCGAATCCACCACGGTGGATGCCGTGAGAGCGGGATCCACGCAAGTCACGCACCTGGACGATTGGGGGCTTGACGATACCAACGTTAGACGCGGCCGATGGTTTGCCGGGTTGCATGGCGCTGGCCGGAGCCGGAGCAACGCCCGAGAGCGCAACACTTGCTGCGAGTGACAACATTGCAAAATAAGATTTATGCATCCTTGGTTCTCCTCAAACTGAGAGCAGCAGTGAAGCGGCGCTCGTTCAATTGGCGGAAGGCAGAAACCAACCGCCAAACTCAAAACGCCCCGGCGATGAATTTCCGTCGCCGGGCCACTTTGATTTGAGAATAATTTTTGACCGTGCAGATGCTGCGGCACTCACATGAATGGCTATTCATCTTCTGCCAAAGCAGCGATCAGTTTCTGCCGGAATGCGGGCGGCAAATCGTTTGGAACTTTCGGGTTTGGCGCGTGATGATCGACGGGGCCCTCGACCAGCGGCGCCGCCGAAGCTGACGGATTTACGCCACCGTAGTTGCGGCTGAACGGCTCGGTTGGATCATCAGGCGATTGCTGGGCGCGCGGCTTTGGCGGCGTCTGCGCTGGCAAGCCATCGTCCTCGATATCAGTGACAGTTTGCGCCACGCGAATGTTGGCAGCAGAATTCTGCGCCGTTGAATTTGCCGGATTTGATGCGCAGCCACCGAGACTGGCGATCACGACGGCCACAGCCGCATGCGTGAAAAACGCGCCTCTTGTCTTCACCGGCGGGGAGCCGGACGCTAACGCACACATTCAGATACGCCTTTACATACGCGAGAAACACAACGAACTGACCCGGATTGAAACAGCACACGGTAAAGAAGCCGTTAAAAGCTGTCGCCTTTGCCGAAAGCACGACGATCTCGCGTGCCCGGCGGATCACAGAGCTCTTTTAGAAGGGCCCGTTCACACGGGGGATATGAGACCCGAGGCACGAATGCCGTTGAAAAGCGCCTGCACGGCGATGGCTGCGAGCAAAATCCCGAAGACGCGTATCAGAACGCGCTGCGCTGTCAGGCTGATGAGCCGGTTGAGTTCGTGAGCCAGCGTCAACAATGCGAGTGTGAGCAGCATCACGACCGCCAGGGCCGCAACGACGACCGAAATGCCAAGCGGTTCTCCGTGCGTATTCGCAGCCAGTAAAATGCCCGCACTCATGGCGCCCGGACCGGCCAGCAGCGGTGTCGCCATCGGAAACACCGCCACGTCATCTCTGGATTGGGCTTCTTCGCCTTCAAGCGGCGAGAGCTTGAGCGCCCCGCCGGGGCGGGCAAAAATCATATCTACAGCGATCAACAGTAGGATGATGCCGCCGGCAGTCTGGAGAGCGGCAAGTGAAACACCGAGCTGGCGCAAAATTGGTCCGCCTAGAAGCGTAAAGAACACGAGGATTGCCGATGCGATCAGCGTCGCTCTGAGCGCCAGGGCGCGACGCTCGGGGCGCGCCATGTGTGGTGTTAGCGTCGCGAACAGAACCGCCGCTTCCACCGGACCGACGGTCGCAAAAAATGTTGTGAAACTTTTCAGCGCTGTCTCAAGCATTCGCCGCTCCGATACCTTGGATGCAAACACTATCAGCAGTCAGCTTAAAAGGCTGCTCAGTTTGCGGGACTCACATTTTGTTGGACAGAAAGTGATTCTCATCTGACAATTGCCGCCAGGCTAGGGAGGGCACGGATCGACCAAATTAAGGGAGATAGCCTGTGACCAAAAGCTTTGCGGCCAATACGCGAAAAAGTACGCCAACGCCGGCCAGCGTCGATGATTTCCGGGCGCAGCTCGCGGGCTTCAGCCTGACGACGGCCGAGATTATCTATCGTTTGCCCGATTATCCGGCCCTGCTGCAAAGCTACGTTTGGCAGGATTACGACCTCGCACCGCGGTTTCCGAAACTGCGCG
>JAYUCQ010000363.1:0-1507 GCA_043740265.1 Hyphomicrobium sp. | reverse complement strand
TCCGTTCTCTGCCGGTCAGAATTGAACGGATGATCCATTTCATTCCGCCACATAACGAGAAAATCCGGGCCAAGCTGAAAGACACGATTGGTCAAGTTGACGTTGTATTGGGCAACCTTGAAGACGCCATTGCGGTTGGTGACAAAGAGGCGGCGCGGCGCGGATTTATCTCGATGGCGCGCGAGTTCGACTTCGGCACGACGGGGTTGTGGACGCGGATCAATTGTTTGAACTCGCCGTGGATGCTCGATGACGTGACCGAAATCGTCTCGAGCGCCGGCAACAAGCTTGATGTGATCATGCTGCCCAAGGTCGAGGGGCCTTGGGACATCCATTACCTCGATCAGTTGCTGGCACAGCTCGAAGCCAAGCACGGCGTCAAGAAGCCCATTCTAATCCACGCCATTCTAGAGACCGCCGAGGGCGTCAATAACATCGAGGCGATCGCCGGTGCCTCGCCGCGCATGCATGGCATGAGCTTAGGGCCGGCTGACCTTGCAGCCTCGCGCGGCATGAAAACGACGCGCGTTGGCGGCGGCCACCCTGATTACGGTGTACTCGCCGACCCCGGCAAAGAGCCGGGAAGCCCGCGCGGGTTTTATCAGCAGGATTTGTGGCACTACACGATCGGCAAAATGGTCGATGCGTGCCTCGCCTACGGTCTCAAACCCTTTTACGGACCGTTCGGAGACTTCTCCGATGCGGCCGCCTGCGAAGCGCAGTTCCGCAACGCGTTTCTGCAAGGGTGCCTTGGCGCTTGGTCGCTGCACCCCTCGCAGATCGAAATTGCCAAACGCGTGTTCTCGCCAGACCCGGGTGAAGTATCGTTCGCCAAACGAATATTGGCGGCAATGCCCGACGGCACCGGCGCGGTCATGATCGATGGCAAAATGCAGGATGATGCCACTTGGAAGCAGGCCAAGGTGATCGTCGATCTGGCGCGCTTGGTCGCGAGCAAAGATCCGGCCTTGTCGGCAGTTTACGGGTTCTAGTCAGCCGGGCGGCCAGTGTGCTTATTTCGCTCTGGCGGTGGCAATGCTTCTGCGGGAGAATTGACATCTGCGGCGCTGGCCGCTCGAATGCGCAACTTCAGACACTTTGCGAAATGGACGACAAGAATGGGCGAAATCAAGCAAGCGAAGTTCAGGGTCGGCCAGGTGGTGCGCCACCGGTTTTACCCGTTCCGCGGATTGATTTTCGATATCGATCCCATCTTCGCCAATACGGATGAGTGGTGGATGGCCATCCCAGAGGAAATTCGTCCGCGCAAGAACCAGCCCTACTATCATCTCTTTGCTGAGAATTCAGAGACCGTTTACGTCGCCTACGTATCGGAGCAGAACCTGCTGCCAGACGACAGCGGCGAACCTTTGAAGCATCCCGAGATCGCCGAGCACTTCGTGGCGTCGGGCGAAGGCAATTATCGGCTACGCAACACCCGGTCACATTAAAGCGCACATCTTAAATGACGGGGCAACTCAAGCTGTAGCTTTGCGCGTCAATAAAA
>JAYUCQ010000362.1:0-23054 GCA_043740265.1 Hyphomicrobium sp. | reverse complement strand
AAGGGAGAGGCCGCGCCGACGCAGTTTGCATTTATGGATGGCTCGTACGACGTTTATGCCGTGAAGTCCGGGGCAGGCTTCATGTTCCGCAGTACCTTCCGTGACGAAGAAATTTTCTCAGGGCTGGTAGACGAGGTGGGTATCAAGGAGTTTGTAGCATCCTATTTTGCGGTCGTCCGAGCTGTCACCGAGCGCATTACGCGGGAGCCGCAGTGGCGTAGGAACTATTCGGGCTCAGCTGGAACGTTAGATGATATTATAGAAGCTCAACCGCGTCTGGACGCGCTATTGGCAAAGTACAGATGACGAAGACGTGCAAATTCGAATATTCCGGACTGATAAAAATCCTGAAGGCTACTTTATCGATTCCGCTTATCCAATTAACGAGGACTAGGTCATAAGCAAACTCAACATTCCACCCGAATTCAAGCGCCTCGCGAGAAACATCACTATTGGCACTATGGATTCGGTAACTTCGATAAACGATCTGGTTGCGCATGCGTTGATAGGTATCGACCAGAATGACGCCGTTGTGTGCAAAGAGTTTATTGGGGCACTGCTCGCACAAAATTTGACGGCCGAGCAACTTGTTCAGTTCTGGTCTTCAACGCTGTCTGCAATTTTCTTCAAAGATGGGGAGACTGTGCGAAAGCTCATTGAAGGGCTGCTAGCTCGATTTGAAGAAAAGCCGTATGCCGCAGGCAAGTTGTCCACGCAATGACGACCAAGTGATGCAGATGACACATGCTGAGAGATTCAGAGTCGTACTCTACAACGTATCGAGCGGCATCGAATTTTTGATTAATATACGAGGCGTTGAAAACTACGTAAAAGCGACCGCGTTCCTTCGAAAAGATCCAGGCTTAGCTACTGAGGGCAATCCTGCTTCGACTGGAAAGGCCGGCAATTTTTTTGCCGTTGATGACGAGCAACTCGCAGCATTTCAAGCGTTTCTGAAACAGTCTGGCATCGGCTAGTTCCGAGCACCAGGCGGCGTTTTGGAGACAGGTCTTGCCGGCGGCGAGCAGGGATAGAGCTGCTGCCGGTTGTCAACCGGATGGCGAAGGGATTTTACACTTTTGTTGTCGCCTTGCGACTCTCCTGCGGAGAGCCGGCCGCACGGCGCGGGGCACTGAGTTAGCCCGACCTCGATCAAGTTGAAGCCTTAGCACCCGAACGCGAAGCACTGTGGACGCGGTTGGAGGCTGCGAGTTTTTTGACCGATGACGAAAAGCGCGCTGCGGCTGGGTATGGCGCGAAGGATGCCGTGAGGCGCACGCGCCATCCCGGCCAGAACGACGGACCACTTAACAATTTGAAACGAACAACGGAGCGCAATATGACAGCGGCCGGACGATTTCTTATGCCTGCACGCGAAGAGACGCGCGGAGCGTTGGCGCGCTTCGAAATGAAGAGCGTCGCCGAAGATGGCACGTTTGAAGGCTATGCCAGTCTCTTCAATCGCGAGGACCTCGGCCACGATGTGATTCAGCCTGGCGCGTTTCACGACAGCCTATCCGGGCGTGACGCCAAGGCGATAAAAATGCTGTTCCAGCACAATCCGGCGGAGCCGATTGGCGTTTGGGATGTGATCCGCGAGGACGCCAACGGGCTCTATGTCAAAGGCCGCTTGACGCTAGCGGTTGCCAAAGCGCGCGAGGTTCTGGCGTTGATGCGGGCCGGCGCGCTCGATGGATTGTCGATCGGCTTTAAGGCGGTGAAAGCCCGTCGAGATGCGCGCTCAGGTGTGCGCCGCTTAGAGAAGGTCGACTTGTGGGAAATCTCGGTCGTCACGTTTCCGATGCTGCCGGGAGCGCGGGTGCAGGCGGTCAAGCAACGGCCGTTTGCAGCGAGCGTTCCAAGCGAACGCGATTTCGAGCGCTGGCTGACACGGGATGCAGGCTTGACGCGGACAGAAGCGCGCGCCGTTCTTCGCGATGGGCTGAAAGGCTTGCAGGCCTTGCGTGATGCCGGGCGCGGATTGAATGGCGAGGCGGCGCTGGCGGCGCGGCTGAGAGCGGCGACGGTGCGGTTGTTTCCGGCGCATTGAGTGCGTGAAGTCGTGACGCGGTGATGCGCGCCTGAGCGCAGCGAGAGATATCAAACATGCAAATGCAAAAAGTGTGGACCCTTGACGACGTCAAGGCCGATTGGCTGCGCGTGCAGTCAGACTTCACCTACGTGCGAACCCTGATGGCGGCGAAAATCTATCTGAATGCTTTGCGCCGCGAACAGCGGTTCAATCCATATCACGATGAAGCCGGGCGGTTTACGACGGCGGATGGTGCGGTCAGTGGAAGTTTCGGGAGCGATTCACTGACTGGAGGCAGTGGGAATGACGCGGCGGACGATACACTGTCCGGTGGAGACGCCAATGGCCGGATGTTGTCCGGTTCCGAGTTCAGCCCCAGCGGGCTATTCTGGCATCAATATGCTGCAGGACCAAATGTGGCGTGCGCTGCGGAATTGAATTGTACGAGAGAGGAGATGGTTGACCAGATTCGCCGCTTTTCAGTGCCGGGATTGGATCCATCTATTCCTGCGGAGGACGGAAAGATTTATGATGTCTACGATCCGAGAACTGGGATGTATGCCGGCAAAGTGCGAGTCTCTATCAGCCCGGATGGTCTGACGATCACCAACCGGACCCAGCCGGGTCACTTGTTATACGATGGGCAGATTGTCCGGCAGGCCGTCCGCGCTGCCGATGGGTCCTGGACGATCACCACGCACGGCACGGGCAATAATTTCCTGCCACTCATGAACCTAAATAACGCCCAAGATGGACCAAAAATCTTCGATGTATTAGATCAGAGACTCCGGGACAACATCGAGCGGTTTCATGGCTTCAGAAAATCAGTTGGCGAAGTTGACACTGGTGGTAGCGGCCACAGTGCTGTGCACCATAATAGCTGGTCTGATGTGGGGGAAATCTAGAATGGTAAGTCCGTATGAATTGCAAAAATTTGACAGCAGCCCCATTCGCACGCTGACCGTGTTGGTACCAGCGAATTCGCGTGAAAAATTTATATCGCGTCTGAAGAAATTTGCGGAAGTGAACGGGTTTTCGCAACGAATAAAACCGATTCATCCTGTCGATCCACAATTTGGCATCGATTTATGGCGTGACGACATTGGGATTTTTGGTGACAATTTACACGGCGATATTGAGTTTAGTCTTGGGTTTTACCCAAATAAATCAACGCCCATTTCAGAGGTCGCAGCAGACGGCATAGTTGAGAGCCTGATCAAGGAGATCAGTAACGTTGCTGGCGTCACTAGCTCCGTGGTTAATCATTGAGCTACGAGCTTGAGGCGCGTTTTCACGGCGGCGCGCCCTAACAAAACAAAGTTCGAACATCAGCTCACGCGGGATGCTGGGCTGACGCGCATGGAAGTTCCGGGCGTTTGACGCTGGGGCTTCAAACTTCCTTAAAAAAATCTCGGCTCTGCGGGATGCGGGCTTTGATCTCAGAACGAACGCCGACGTTGCAGCCTCCTGGCTTTGTTGCTGGCGGGAAGCAATTGCGCGCGTGTTTTTTTAGAACCTGACACACAAGGACAACATCATGACTGACAGACTGAACCTTGAAACCAAGGTTGCAGACGCCGATGCGTCGCGCGCTTTGGAAACCTTCTGCGAAGGCTTTGAAGCCTTCAAGGAAGAAAACGACCTGCGTCTTTCGCAAATCGAGCGGCGCGGCTCGGCGGACGTGGTGACGACGGAGAAGCTGGCGCGGATCGAGAGTACACTTGACGCACAGCAGCGCGCCACCAGCCAGCTGCAGGTCAAAGCGGCACGGTCGCCGCTCGGTGATGCGGTGCACGCCTCGCCCCGTAGTCTCGAACACAAGGCGGCGTTCGATAGCTTCATGCGGACCGGCGACACACGCCGCATGCTGAAGCTTGAAGAAAAAGCTTTGTCCGTCGGTTCCGGCACAGACGGCGGTTACACGGTGCCGCCCGAAGTCGAAGCCAACGTCAACCGGTTGTTGAAAGCGATCTCACCGATCCGCTCGATTGCCGGGATCCGCACGGTGTCGACGTCGCTGTATAAGCGGCCGTTTGCAACGGCGGGTGCCGATTCTGGCTGGGTGGCTGAAACGGCCTCGCGTCCGCAGACACTGACGCCCGTGCTGGCTGAATTGCAGTTCCCGACGATGGAGCTGTACGCAATGCCGGCCGCGTCCAATACCATTCTCGATGACTCGATCGTCAACGTCGAAGAATGGCTGGCGGAAGAAATCCGCATCGCGTTCGCGTTGCAGGAAGGCACCGCCTTCGTTACCGGCGATGGCATCAACAAGCCGAAGGGCTTCTTGAGCTACACCGCGGTGGCGCAAGCATCGTGGACGTGGGGCAACCTCGGCTACATTGCAACCGGCGTGGCGGGCGCGTTCCCGGCATCGAACCCGGGCGATAAGCTGCTCGATCTCATCTACTCGGTCAAAGCTCCGTATCGTGCGAATGGCACCTTCGTCATGAACCGCACGACGCAGGGCGCAGTCCGCAAGATGAAGGACGGCCAGGGCAACTATCTCTGGCAGCCAGCCGCAAAGCCGGGCGAGACGCCGTCGCTCATGGGCTATGCCGTCGCCGAGTGCGAGGACATGCCCGACATCGCGGCCAACTCGCTGTCGCTTGCCTACGGCGACTTCTCACGCGGCTATTTGATCGTCGATCGCGCCGGCATTCGCGTGCTGCGCGACCCGTACTCGGCCAAGCCATACACGCTCTTCTATACAACCAAGCGTGTCGGCGGCGGCGTCCAGGACTTCGATGCGATCAAGCTGATGAAGTTTAGCGTCTCGTAATCGCTCACGGGGCTCTCTTGTTTGGCGTTTCCGACTCTCGTTCCTCGAGCCGGCCGGAAGCGCCGGTCGGGGGCGCTAACGCGGTTCGCCTTGCTCCTGGGACTTCGTCCGGAGTGGTGGTGTTTGAGTAACTCTTCCCCCTTGAGGGGGGAAGAAGAAACGCCACAGGCTTAGACGGGCGATCGTAATGGTCGCAACACCAAAGAAGGCCCGGCTAAGTCTGATGGCGTTTCAGATGGGGGTGTTGAGAAGTGTGGTCCCCTGATCACCCCCACCTGATGTGTCCAGTGGCTTAGCTCGGCGTTTTGAATGTGGGCAAGCCGGGCGATCGCCGATCTAAAACACGGACACATCTTCCTCCCCCCTCAAAGGGGGAGGAGCACCACGAACCTATTCCGTCGCGGGTTTTCCTCCCTCCTGCGGCGGCGTCAGCGGGGCTGTCACTTCCGGTGACGGCCCCGTTTTTTTTCTCACCAATTCAATCATTGCATGGAGTGCGCAGATGGCTCTCGTTTTGACGAGCGGACCGGCGGTTGAACCTGTGACGGCCGCAGACGCGAAGGCGCACTTGCGCATCGATAGCAGTGCCGAAGACGTGCTGATCAACTCGCTGATTCTGACATCGCGGCTGCATATCGAGGCAGCGCTTGGATTGGCAATGATCAATCAAACGTGGATGCTGGTGCTGGACCGCTGGCCGGAGTGCGGCACGGTTGAAATTCCCATCGCGCCGTTGCAAGCGGTGACAGCTATCCGCGTCCGCAACGCTGCAGGTTTACCGGTGACTGTGCCGCCGACGAGCTATTTCGTCGATATCGCGTCGAAGCCACCGCGGCTTGTTTGGAACAACACGGCGCCGAGCTATCCGGGGCAAGTGGCGAATGGCATTGAGATTGATGTGTCGGCAGGCTTCGGCGCCACGGCTGCGAGCGTTCCAGCGCCCTTGAAGCACGCCATTTTGATGCTGACGGCGCATTGGTACGAGCACCGCGATCCCGTCGAAATCGGTTCTACCGCGGCGCGCATCCCTGAAGCCGTAGCCGATCTCATTCAACCGTTCCGGAAGTTCCGCCTATGACAGCACCCGTCACGATTGGTGATCTGCGCCACCGCGTTTCGATTGAAACGGCTGCGCGGACAAGCGACGGCGGGGGCGGCGCAACGGTGACGTGGACACTCGTCGCCGATGTCTGGGCCGCGATCTGGCCTCGCGTCAGCGACGAAACGTTCGATGCCGATCGCGTCGCTGGAAAAGCTACGCACGACATCTGGCTACGCTATCGCAGCGACGTGAAGCCTGAGATGCGCATCCGCTTTGGCGCGCGGCTGTTTGATATTCGCGGCGTCATCGATGCCGAAGATCGCGGCCGCTGGCTCAAGTGCCCTAGCGTGGAGCGTGATCTATGACAGCTGATAGAAGTTTGCCGGACGAGCCGCTGTGGATGAATGATGCCGGCGCGCGGCGCATAATTGCCGACAGCATTCGCCGCCGCCGCGCCAAACGCAAACTCGAATTGGAAAAATTCGAGCAGGCGGTGCGGGCCGCTGAAAAAGCCGCAACAAAAAAGCGAAGTGGCCAAAAAGCGTAGAGGCCGGGATAGCGTGAAGGAAAATCAACGATGGCGAGCGCAAGTTTTGCTCTGCAAAAGGCGATATTTACGAAGTTGACTGCCGACGCCGGCATTCTGGCGGCGTTGGGCGGTCCGCGCATTTATGACGAGGTGCCAGCGCGCGGCGAGTTTCCGTATTTGACATTCGGGCAGACGACCGAGCGCGACTGGTCGACGGGAACGGACCCGGGGCATGAGCATATTTTTACGCTGCACGTCTGGTCGCGGGCCCGTGGCCGCAAAGAAACCGACGACGTGATGGCGGCAGCAGAAGCGGCGCTGCACGATCAGGCGTTGACGCTGAGCGGACACCGGCTCGTCAATCTGCGGCATGAATTCGCCGACGCGCGGCGCGAACCCGACGGCGAAACGTATCACGGGATTGCGCGGTATCGGGCGGTGACGGAGCCGCTTTAAGCGCTCACGGGCCGTACGAACTCCTCCCCCTTTGAGGGGGGAGGGCGGGGTGTCCGCGATTTAGCCCGGCGTCACTGAAAGCTATTCACGTTCATTGCCGGGCTAAGTCGCTGGACGCACCGGGCGCGGGTGATCTGAGTTTGAGCGACCGGACACCCCCACCTGATGCGCCAAGTATGAGTTAGGTCGCGCTCTGTCGTTTTGAATGAGCGGCAATGCGCGACCTAACTCATGGCGCATCTTCCTCCCCCCTCAAGGGGGAGGCGATCGACTGAATTTCCTAGCAACTGAGAGATCCAAACATGGCAGCACAAAAAGGTAAGGACCTTCTGTTGAAGGCCGACAGCACGGGCGCGGGCGTTTACACGACGATTGCGGGATTGCGGTCGCGAACGTTGACGCTTAACGCCGACACTGTTGACATCACGCATTCGGAAAGCGTTGGGCAATGGCGCGAATTGCTCGCCGGAGCGGGTGCAAAGTCGGCGCGCGTATCGGGATCGGGCGTGTTCAAGGACGCCGCGTCGGATGCGACCGTGCGCGATTACATATTCAACGGCACGATCCGCAATTGGCAAGTCGCGGTGCCGGATTTTGGCGTCATCGAGGGGCCGTTTCAAATCACCTCGCTCGATTTCAACGGCAAGCACGATGGCGAAGTGGGTTTTGATATGACGATTGAAAGCGCGGGAGCACTGACGTTCACGGCTCTATAGGGCTCACGGTGGCATGTCCTCGCTGTGCTCGGGCCACCTCCGCCGGGGCGGCGTTCGCGCCGTCGCTCAGTCGAGCTCTCGGACCTTCGGTCCGAAGTTGAGTCTGTACAATTCATCTTCGGCCGGGGGCCGGGGAGCAAGGCGACCCGAGACGCGCTGGAGGGCGACGATGCCGTCGATGTCATCCCGGGATTTATTCCCAGGACCCATCGTTCAGCATATTCGGTCTGCTGGAGAGCTTGAAAATGGTTTCTGCATGACGCCAGCGGAAACTTGGGTCCCGGGAATAAATCCCGGGATGACAATTTGGGAAACTTGATCATGGTCAACTTACATCGTGGTGAAATTGAAGGGCGGCTGGATGGCGTGCCGCGCCGCCTAGTGCTGACGCTCGGTGCGCTCGCTGAATTGGAAAGCGCGTTTGGCGATGAAGACATGGTGGCGCTGGCCGTGCGCTTTGAAAGCGGGTGCCTGGCGTCGGCCGATTGCATCAAGGTCATCGCGGCGGGATTGCGCGGCGCGGGCGCGAGTGTGACCGACGATGACGTCTCGCGCATGCAGGCCGACGGTGGCGTCACCGGTTTCGTCGATATCGTGGCACGCTTGCTGACGGCGACGTTTGGCGGCGCGAGTGCGGCGGCCAGTGGGGTCAGTGCGGCCGGCGGAACAGGCGGAGGCGGCGATGCAACGCAAACCCCTTTCCCTGGGACGACATGATGGCGATTGGGCTGGGCGTGCTCGGCTTAACGCCGCTGGCGTTTTGGGCGCTGACGCCGAAGGAACTCGACGCGGCCTTGCGCGGAAAATTTGGAACCGGCTTTGCGCCGCAGGCTTTGACGCACAGTGATCTGCAAGCGCTGATGCACCAGTTTCCAGATAACAACGTCAACGAATAGAAAGGACATCAGATGGCTGATGACACGACTGATTTTAGCGGTTCAAGCGGCTTCCCGGATTTTAGCACGGCGCAGGATCGCACCTTGAATTACAAGGTCAACACCAAGCAGGCCGAGGACGCGCTGTTCGACGTCGATAAACTGGGCCAGCGCGTGTCCGCGAATTTGATCAGCGGTATTGAAGCCGTCGCGATCAAGGGCAAGAACCTCGAGAGCGTTTTGAAGTCTGTGGCTCTCAGTTTTTCGA
Source organism: Hyphomicrobium sp. (assembly GCA_043740265.1). GTDB lineage: Bacteria > Pseudomonadota > Alphaproteobacteria > Rhizobiales > Hyphomicrobiaceae > Hyphomicrobium_B. The sequence continues at coordinate 14,354 of JAYUCQ010000362.1, read as the reverse complement.
GCACGATTTTAAAGCAGGCGTTTGCGCCGTTGCAGGGCATTCTGAGCGGTGCGGCAACCGGATTGCTCAAGGGCTTTCTGCCCTTTGCCAATGGCGGCGTGCTGCGCAGTGGAACGCCGGTGCCATTTGCGAGCGGCGGGATTATTTCAAGTCCTATTGGGTTTCCGCTGTCGGGCGGGCGCACGGGCATTGCGGGTGAACGCGGCACCGAAGCGATCATGCCGCTGACGCGCGGGCCTGATGGCCGCCTCGGTGTCGTGGCGCAGGGCGGTGGCGGTGGGCCGTCAATCACGATCAACATTTCAACGCCTGATGTGGACGGCTTCTCGCGCTCGCAAACGCAAGTGGCGGCGATGATCGCGCGGGCCGCGTCGCTGGGGCAGCGGAATTTGTAAGAGTCTTTGTTGGGCGACGGCGACACTCCTTCGTCGCGCCAGCCGCCGTCGCCATAGAAAGTCAGCATCATGTCATTTCACGAAATACGGTTTCCGACGACGATCTCGCGCGGTTGTCAGGGCGGGCCGGAGCGGCGCACCGACGTTGTTGTGCTTGGCTCGGGATATGAAGAGCGCAACAGCCGCTGGGCCAACAGCCGCCGCAACTACAACGCAGGTTATGGCGTCAAGTCGCTGAATGATCTGCACGCCATCATCACGTTTTTCGAGGAACGGCGCGGACGGCTGTACGGTTTCCGCTGGAAGGATCACAGCGATTGGAAATCGTGTCCGCCGGAAACAACGCCAGCTGCGCTGGATCAGGTGATCGGCACCGGCAACGGCGTGCTTGCAACGTTTCAGTTGAAGAAAACCTACGGCACGTCGTTTGCGCCGTGGGCGCGCGACATCAATAAGCCGGCGGCGGGTACGGTGAAGGTCGCGGTTGCGGGCGTCATAAAGACAGCCGGCACGCAGTTCACCGCTGATCCTGCGACCGGCGTGGTGACGTTTTTGGCGGGCAACATTCCAGCCAGCGGCGCGAGCGTAACGGCAGGCTTCGAGTTCGATGTGCCGGTGCGCTTTGATAGCGACCGGCTCGACGTCAACGTCGCCGGATTTCAGCACGGTGGAATTCCGAACATTCCTATTGTCGAGGTGCGGATATGAAGGTTCTGCCGGTTGCGCTGGACGCGCACCTGCGCTCGGGTGCGACGACGCTGTGCTGGTGCTGGCGCTTGACGCGGCGTGATGGCGTGACGTTTGGGTTTACCGATCACGATACAGCGTTGACGTTTGATGGCACGGCGTTTGAGGCGTCAGCCGGGTTTACGGCCAGTGACATCAAGGATGGCGTTGGCTTGTCGGTTGATAACTTGGAAGTGACGGGCGCGCTGTCGTCGGCGGCTTTGACGGATGATGATCTGGCGGCGGGGCGCTACGATGATGCGCGCGTCGAGATCTTCCGCGTCAATTGGGCGGATGTCAGCCAGCGCGTGCTGATGCGGTCGGGCAGTCTGGGCGAAGTGCGCCGGTCTGGAACCGCGTTCGCAGCTGAGGTGCGCGGGCTGCAGCATTATTTGCAGCAGCCGAAAGGGCGGCTCTATCAGAATACCTGTGACGCAGATTTAGGCGATGCGCGCTGCACGGTGAACCTGGCGTTGGCGGCCTTTCGCGGAACGGCGACGATAGCGAGCGTTATCACAGCGCGGAAATTTACAGTCACGGGGCTTTCGGCATTTGATCCGGATTTCTTTTCGCGCGGATTGGCTGTGTTTACGTCGGGACCGGCGGCGGGGTTAAAGATCGAGATCAAAGCCCATTTCAAAACGGGAACGGTCGTGACCGTGGAGTTGTGGGCCGAGGCCGAAGGTCCGCCGGCCGTTGGCGACGCGTTCACGGTGACGGCTGGATGCGACAAGCGGATCGCGACCTGCAAGGCGCGGTTTTCAAACGCGATCAATTTTCGCGGCTTCCCGGCGATGCCAGGCAACGCGTTTCTGACGAAGGTTGGGAGGAAGGGGTGATGGGCGCTTTTTTCTTCCCCCTTGAGGGGGGAGGGCGGTGCGCCATGAGTTAGGTCGCGTAACTCATTTTTCACGAAACGAAGAAGCGCGGCGTAACTCATCCTTGGCGCACCGGGTGGGGGTGTCACCACATATCCTGCTCCTTGGACACCCCCATCTGAAACGCCATCAGACTTAGGCGGGCCATTCTTGATTCTGGAACGGACAGCGATGGCCAGTCTAAGCCTGTGGCGTTTCTTCTCCCCCCTCAAAGGGGGAAGAGTTCTTGGTCCGTGAATTTTCCACCGCGAGATCGGGCGTACTCCGACTTGGAGACAAAAGTGAATAACCAAGTCATGACAAATCTAGCTTCTGTGGCACCAACGACAATCATCACCGCTGCGCGCTCGTGGCTTGGGACGCCGTATCATCATCAGGCCTGTTGCAAAGGTATCGGTGTTGATTGCCTTGGCCTGGTGCGCGGTGTCTGGCGCGATTGCTATGGCGCCGATTGCGTTGCCCCGCCGGCCTATAGCCGCGACTGGGCCGAGGCGAGTGGCATCGAGGCAATGCTGCAAGGAGCAAGCCAGCATTTGGTCGCTGTCGCTTTGCAAGCGATTGAACCGGGCGACGTCATTGTCTTCCGCTTGCGCGCCGGATTCGTTGCCAAGCACGCGGCCATTGTCGCGACAGACGAAACGATGATCCACGCCATGGAAGGCTGTCCGGTTTCCGAAGTGGCATTGTCGCCGTGGTGGCGGCGCCGCATCGCCGGAGCCTTCCGATTTCCTCATCTTGTAGTTGGAGACTAAGACATGGCAACGCTGGCACTTGCAGCAGTTGGAGCGGCCGTCGGCAGCACCGTTCTGCCAGCCGGGATTTCGTTTCTCGGCGCGACGCTGACAGGCGCCGCGATCGGCTCGCAGTTCGGCGCGCTGGCTGGCTCGTATGTGGACAACGCGCTTTTCGGATCGTCAGGCCAAAGCCGCGCCGTCGAGGGGCCGCGTCTCACCAATCTGCATATTACTGCGTCCACCGAAGGCGCGCCAATTCCCCGGCTTTACGGCCGCGCGCGGCTGGGCGGCCAAGTCATCTGGGCGACGGACTTTGAAGAAGAGGTCATCACCAGTTCGCAGTCGGCGGGCGGCGGTAAGGGCGGCAGCTTTGGTGGCGGTGCCAGCGTGACATCGACGGAATACCGCTACTACGCCAACTTCGCTGTTGCGTTAAGTGAAGGACCGATCACGCGCATCGGACGAGTGTGGGCCGATGGCCGCGAACTCGATTTGACCGGCATCACCTGGCGCCTGCACAAGGGCACCGAGACCGACGCAGTCGATAGCTTGATCGCGGCACGCGATGGTGCCGGCAACGCGCCAGCGTTTCGTGGCACGGCGTACATCGTGTTCGAGCGCTTGGCTTTGGCCGAATTCGGCAATCGCGTTCCGCAGCTTTCATTTGAAGTGCAGCGCACGACGGACGAGAGCGACAACGATATTCGCGGGCTGGTGCTCATTCCTGGGTCCGGCGAATTTGTCTATTCGACGGTTCCGGTCCGCCAGATTGTCGTCACCGGCTACGAAGTCGGTCTCAATGTGCATTCGCGTCAGGGTCCGACGGATTGGGATGTCGCGATTGATCAGTTGCAGTCGTCGCTGCCGAACGCCAAATCGATTTCATTCGTCGTCAGCTGGTTTGGCACCGACCTGCGCGCTGGAAACTGCAATGTGGTGCCGGGTGTCGAAGTCAACGGCAAAGTCACGCAGCCGATTTCGTGGAGCGTTGCCGGGCTCAATCGAGCCGGCGCCTACGTGGTCAGCGAGCACGACAATTTTGCGGCTTACGGTGGCACGCCTTCGGATCAGACAGTCATCGGCGCGATTCGCGATCTGACGGCGCGCGGCTTGCGGGTGACGATGACGCCGTTCATTCTGATGGATGTGCCGGTTGGCAATACGCTGCCCAACCCGTACGGCGGCGCGAGCCAGCCGACGTATCCCTGGCGCGGGCGTATCACGTGTCATCCGGCGGCGGGGCAGTCGGGTACCGTCGATAAGACGGCGGCGGCTGCGGCACAAATTGCAAGCTTCGTCGGCACCGCTACGCCGGCGCATTTTTCGATTGTCGGCGATACGGTCGTTTATTCAGGTCCGAACGAATGGTCGTACCGGCGCATGATTTTGCATCAAGCGTTTTTGGCGAAGGCGGCGGGCGGTATCGAAGCGTTTCAGATCGGCTCGGAGTTGCGCGGGCTCTCAACCGTGCGCTCGAACGCCAACACGTTTCCGTTTGTGACGGCGCTGATGGCGCTGGCGGCCGACGTTAAAAGTGTGCTCGGGCCAACCGTCAAAGTCTTTTATACAGCCGACTGGTCGGAGTATTTTGGCTATCAGCCAGGGGATGGAACCGGCGACGTCTATTTTCATCTCGATCCGCTGTGGGCTTCGGCGTCTGTCGATGCGATAGGGGTCGACGTATATTGGCCGCTGGCCGATTGGCGCGATGGCCGGGCGCATCTTGATTATCAGGCCGGATACCGCTCGGTTCATGATCTCAATTATCTCAAAGCCAACATGCAAGGCGGCGAGGGTTATGATTGGTATTACGGGTCGCAAGCCAATCGCGATGCGCAGATCCGGACGCCGATTACAGATGGGGCGGGAAAGCCGTGGGTCTATCGCTATAAGGACATCAAATCGTGGTGGTTGAACCCACACTACAATCGTCCAGGCGGCGTTGAGAGTTCGACGGCGACGGCGTGGGTGCCGCAATCGAAACCGTTCTGGTTCATGGAGATCGGCTGTCCGGCGGTGGACAAAGGCGCCAATCAGCCAAACCTCTTTGTCGATCCCAAGAGTTTCGAAAACGGCCTGCCGTACTATTCGAACGGCGTCCGCGATGATCTGATGCAAAAGCGGTTTCTGCAGGCGTTCCGCGATGCCTTCGATTGGACGAAGACGGGGTATGTCAGCGGGCTCAATCCGGTCTCGACGGTCAACAGCGAGCGTATGGTCAACCTCGACCACATCCACGTCTATTGCTGGGATGCACGGCCGTTTCCGGAATTTCCGTCCGACATCGTGACCTGGAGAGATGGCGCCAACTGGTCGCGCGGGCATTGGTTGAACGGACGCCTCTCCAGCACGCCGCTGAACGAAGCCGTGTCGCGCATTCTCAAGGATTTCGGTTTCGCCGATTATCTGGCGGCGACGCTGAACGGCACGGTGCCGGGCTACGTCATCGATCGCGTTATGTCGGCGCGCGATGCGCTGCAGCCGCTCGAACTCGCCTACTTTTTCGACAGCGTTGAGAGCGGCGGCAAAATCGCCTTCCGGCATCGCGGGCAAGAGGGAACAGCGGCATCGTTTACAACAAACGATCTGGTCGAAGTCCGCGCCGGTGATCCGCTGGTGACGTTGACGCGCGGTCAGGAAACGGAATTGCCGGCCTCGGCGAAGCTGCGCTTTTTGTCGGAGGAAGATGACTATCAGCAGGCCGTTGCGGAAGCGCGGCGCTTGACGGGTGCCAGTGGCCGCGTGGCGCAAGCCGATTTACCGATCGTACTTGATGATGGCTTGTCGGGTGCGATGGCGGAGACGTGGCTTTATGAAACATGGGCGGCGCGCGAACGGGCGAGCTTTTCATTGCCGCCGTCGTCCTTAGCGTTGGAGCCGGGCGACGTGGTGGCGTTGACGTCAGGCGGGCGGACGCGGGCGTTGCGGCTGACGGATGTCTCCGAACACGGTGTTCGCGAAATCGAAGCCCGCAGCATTGATCCCGATGTCTATGGCCGCATTTCATCTGCGGGACGCACACCGGCACCGAAGCCGCCGATACAAGTCGGTTCGCCCGGTATTGCGTTTATGGATTTGCCGCTGCTTGGGGCGACAGCCGCGCCGGAGTCGGGTTACGTCGCAGCCGTGCAGGTGCCGTGGCCGGGAAGTGTCGCCGTCTATTCTTCGCCGCAAACATCGGGGTATCAGTTGAAGGCGCTGGTGCCTGCGCCCGCCGCGATGGGCTCGACACTCGACGCACTGTTGCCTGGACCCGAGGGCCGCATCGATTGGCGGCCGACGCTGCGCGTCAAATTAATCCAAGGCACGCTTGCCTCCGCCGACATGGTGACGATGCTCGGCGGCGCCAATACGGCGGCTATAAAGAACGCCAGCGGCGATTGGGAGGTCATTCAGTTTCTCAATGCGACGCTTGTTGATGTGAAGACTTATGAACTCTCAGGCTTGCTGCGCGGTCAAGGCGGAACCGAGACGGCGATGCAGGCAACGGTTGCAGCGGACGCGCCGTTCGTGCTGCTCGATTCCGCCGTGACGCAGGTGCCGCTGGCGCATGGCGACATTAACGTCACCTACAACTGGCGCTATGGGCCGGGCAATCGCAGCATCGGTGATGCGTCGTATGTCACGGTGCCGTATGCGTTCAAAGAGCTGGGGCTCAGGCCGTATTCGCCGGTACGGGTGAAAGGCGCGCGCGCCAGCGGTGATCTGGCGATCTCGTGGTTCCGGCGCACGCGCATTGGCGGCGACACCTGGGACGTTACCGAGGTACCGCTCAGCGAAGACAGCGAGAGCTACGACGTCGAGATTTATTCCGGTGCAACGTTGAAGCGGACGCTGACCGCAACGGCGCCATCGGTGACGTACACGACGGCGCAGCAAACGGCGGACTTCGGCTCGGTTCAAGCGGCTGTGTCGGTGAAGGTTTATCAAAAGAGCGTGGTCTACGGGCGCGGGGCAGCGCGGGCGGCGGTGGTTTAGCGGCGCTCAATCAATGTCATCCCGGCATTTATTGCCGGGACCCATCGTGCCAAGGTTGTCACATTTTCGGGCCGGCTTGATGGGTCCCGGGGACAAGCCCCGGCATGACATCGGTGGGCTGGGTCGCACATTTCCAAACAATCGAGGACAACATGGATCAACCGGCGTGGCTACAAGCTGCGTGGGCGGAGTTTGGCGTGCGCGAGGTGGCGGGCGCTGGCGACGAGCCGGCCGTGCTGCGATATTTTCGCGAAGCCGGGCACAGCGAAATTGCGCACGACGCAACGCCGTGGTGCGCTGCGTTTACCGGTGCGATGCTGAAACGGGCGGGGCTCGAGGGGACGGGTTCGCTGCTGGCGCGGTCGTATCTCGCGTGGGGCGCGGCGATTGATGACGCGAGATGCGGCGCGGTTGTGGTGCTGTCGCGCGGCGATGATCCGGACGCCGGACATGTTGGGCTTTACGTTGGTGCAGCCGGTCATCGCGTGTTTTTGCTCGGCGGTAATCAGGGCGACGCGGTGTCGGTTGAGGGTTTTGATGCGGGGCGGGTGCTTGGATACCGGTGGCCGTCTGAGGCTCAGCCGTCACCCGTCGTTGTGACGAGCAGCATTTTCCAGGCGGCACTGGCGCATGTGCTGGAGATGGAAGGCGGATATTCGGACGATCCCTATGATCCGGGTGGGCCGACGAACAAGGGCATCACGCTGACCGAGTTTGCGAAGTGGCGGCACGTCACGCTGACGGCGCTTTCGCGGGCTCGTCTCATCGGGGCGTTGAAAGCTATCGATGACGAGACCGTCGCGGACATTTATCGGGCGCGGTATTGGCAGCCGGCGTCGTGCGCGCTGTTACCCGAGCCGGTAGCGGTGATGCATTTCGATGCGGCGGTCAACCACGGTGTTGGTGGCGCGGTGCGGCTGTTGCAAGCCGCACTTAGCGTCAGCGCCGATGGCAGCATTGGGCCAGAGACATTAAGCGCTGCGCGGCGTCAGCCGGCGCGAACAATCATCGAGCGTTATGCGGAACTACGGCGGGCCAGATATCGCGCGCTTCCGCATTTCTGGCGCTTCGGGCGCGGTTGGCTGCGCCGTGTCGATGCGACGGAAGTTCTTGCGTTGAGCCTCGTAACGGACGAGCCGGGCGCGTCGGGCGGCGCGAGAGTAAAGAATGAAACAGCAAAAGGAACGACGAACATGAGCGACGATTTCAAATTTCCCGTGCCGGGGCAGATTCCGGGGCAGTCTATGCCGGGCGAAGTTGGCGGCAAATGGTGGCCGCAATCGAAGACGGTATGGGGCGCTCTGATTACGGCGGTGACGACGGTGCTGCCGGTACTCGGGCCGCTGATCGGCATCAACATTTCAGCCGATATGACTGCGTTGCTTGGCGATCAAGCTGTCGTTGTGGTGCAGGCCCTCGGCGGATTGTTTGGCACGCTGCTGACGCTCTATGGGCGCAGCCAAGCAACCGGACCGCTAATGCGCGGCGATGTGAAGGTCAGGGTGTGAATAAAAAGCACGTCATCCCCGCGTCGCGGAGCGATCGTGCGGAACGCACGGCAGGCGGGGACCCAGATAAGTATCCGCACAACGAACGCAGATCGCGTCTGAGACGTCCGAACCAATCTTTGTGTTGACGCTTGACTGGGTTCCCGCCTGCGCTGCCTACGGCATCGTCGCTCGCGCGACGCGGGAATGACGTCATTATTGGCGCTTCCGACTCTCCTTCGTCGAGCCGGGACGCTTCACCAGCGCTTGCGCGGGGAGCCGAGGGCAGTGCGGCCTTTAACCAACTACGGGCGCTACCAATTTCTGTAACTGATGGTATCTGAGGTTTGCGTGCCGTCGCGATGGTAAACGATGATGCCAGTGTTGCGCTTCAAATAATCGTAGTCGTAGTTTGTGACGTCGCGCGTACCATCGCTGTAGTAATTCACTTCCGACTCGAGAAGTTTTCGAGAATTGTAGCTCTTTTCGGTTTCGCCAATTCTGACGGCTTTGGGATCGTAATTTTCTGGGAACTGGTGAGGTTTGCCGGGTTCGGGTCCGGTCTCACGTATTGCAGCCACACCGGTGCCCGACGCTTGAGCGCCACGTTTATCCAACGCCGCGAAGTCGTGCCGAAGTTCAGTTACGTAGAGTACCCCCAATGCAATAATCGCGAATGCGAGAGCGGCGGCTTGCGCTACTCCGATAAGTGTCCGGCGGAGAATGACACGGGAAGGGAGCGCGGCTGTTTCATCATCAGAACCCACCTGCGATTGCGGCACGGGATTGGTTTTGGGGGCTGGTTTTCTTTTGCCAAAATTCATTGAGGGCTCGCGTTGAGGTCCGACATAATCTTTACAAAAGCCGACTTCAGAAACTGTTAAGACGCCTAAGCAACTCTAGGAAAACCTGCACAAAGCTTCAACAACGCCAAGAAACGTAGGTTGGGTTAGGCGGCACGAACCGCTGTCCCCGTTTTGTTACGGGTCGTCATCCCCGCGTCGCGAAGCGATCGTGCGGAACGCACGGCAGGCGGGGACCCAGACAAATATCCGCACAAAGAACGCAGATCGCGTCTGAGACGTCCGAACCAATCTTTGTGTTGACGCTTGACTGGGTTCCCGCCTGCGACGCCTACGGCATCGTCGCGTACTGCGACGCGGGGATGACGTTGCTCTATGTATCTACCCAGGCCTTAGCGTCGGCGGCAGGCAGCGCATGGTGTCGCCGGAGAAAATTTGTGTGGCGCGGTTGATAAGGGTGCCGATCAATTGCTCATCGGCCACTGTGCTGGTGACGCCCGGCTCCCAGGTGCCGCCGACAATGATGTCGTTCTGGCGGCAAAACAAATACGTCACGTCGTTGCCGCAGCCGCCGCTGAAAAAATAATTCAAGCGCCCGGGATTTGGATTTTCGAAAATCGCGATCTGGCCGCGGACGGGGCGCACGAACGGATCGCGGGCGAGCCCACCTGCCGCAACGCCAGTGCAATTGATGACGATGCGCTCATGCAGCAGGCCGAAGAAATCATTGTAGTTTTCAAGCCGGAGGGCGCGGCGATAGACGTTGCGGCGGTTGAGGTCACGCACCAGCTGGGGCAGCAGCAAGCGCGGATTGACAAGCCAAGTTTGATATTCGAGGCCTTCTTCGGTCAGCCGCGAAAACGGCAACGGGCCGCGTTTCGGCGCGGCAACAACATCGCGCGGCGTGCCCTGGTCGAAGCCGTCGCTGCCCCACCTGAGCGTGTAGTTGCGCCGCCGGGCGATGCCGTAACTCGCGGCCATGCCATCGCGGATGATCTGCTCGACGCGATCGCGCGAACGGCGGAGATAGGTGTCGAGTTCGGTTCTGGCGCGTGGCGCGTATTGCCGCCAGGCGCCCGACGGCTCGAATTGCCCGCCCGCAACCCACGAGCAGGTTTTGCTCAATTCCAGATCCTTGGCGTAGACCGTGACCGGCATATCGCGCCAGCGGCGCTTTATTTCGTCCGCCGTGGTCAGGCCGATGACGCCGGATCCGACGACCGCAACAGAGACTTGAGCGGGTCTTTGCGACAGCTCACTCAGAATATCGCCGACATGATCGGCGGCGACGCTGGCGCACCCGAAGCTCAGTGTGATGCCGGCGCCGCTGTGGCCGAAATTGTGGATCAGGAAGCGGCGGTCAGGTCCGCTGCCGATGGCGGCTGCGCGTTCAAGCCGGACACCGCCGATGCGATGCGGCCGGATGCCGGCAATCATTTCTTTGATGGGGGTTCTGGAAAAATTGACGGTTGGGACCGGATAGGGTGGGCGGCCGAGGCAATGGGATGAGGCCGTCGCGCATCGTGCTGCGGCGTCACTTATAAATCCCGGGACGGTAAACGAGGCGGCACTTGCGGCAGCGCCTGTCAGCCACTGCCTCCGCGACACAAGACCGGGCGACGCAAGACTGGGTGATGGAATGTCTGATCCGCTACTCATGTGAGATACCCCAACGACAAGCCGACGCTACGTCCGGAGCAACCCAGGTGCAAGACGGGTTGCAAATCTGTGTGCAAGACGGTGTGCAAGACTGGGGCGTCAGCGTCTCGTTTCACCGGGCCGGGTTCGAATAAGCGGCGGATGCCCCTTGTGTGCTCCGGCATTTGCGGCACTATGCGCGCGCCATTGCTCGTCCGTTCAGGGCCCGTTCAGGCGGGCGGCGTTAAGCATGCTGGACTTGAGGACGACGTTCATGCTGACCCCCAAAATTCTGACCATTAAAATTCTGATGCTGACGGGCTTTGCCGCGTTTGCGGCCGCGGGCGAAGCTTTACCGGCGCGGGCTGAGGATTGCTACAACGACTGGGGGCTTGCTGGCGAAATCGTGCGCCGCGAGAAGCTCATTACGGTGCAACAGCTCACCCAGGCCAATGCGGCGGGGCTGATCGAGGCTATCGTTAAGACGACGCTGTGCAAGGATGGCGATGACTATATCTATAAGCTCGTCGTCCGCGACGCCAAAGGACAGTTAAAAACGGTGGTAGTTGATGCCCGCAATCCTGGATTTGGCGCGGGTCGGGGAAGTACCTTGACGGCTCAACCGGCAAAACCGCGCTAGAACTTTCGCCGCAACCTTCCTTATATGCCACAATCTTCCTTATATGATGGGGCCGATATAAGGTTATCCGTCAACAAACAACCGGTTAGGCAACTCAGTGCGCGCGCTCGTCGTTGAAGATGATAAGGACCTCAATCGCCAGCTGGTCACGGCACTCATGGATGCAGGCTACGCGGTCGACACCGCGCTCGATGGCGAAGAGGGGTATTTCCTCGGCGACACCGAGCCCTATGACGTCGTCATTCTGGATATCGGCCTGCCAAAAATGGACGGTATTTCGATCCTTGAGCAATGGCGGCGCGGCGACAAAAAAATGCCGGTCATTATTTTAACGGCTCGCGACCGCTGGAGCGACAAGGTCTCCGGCATGGACGCGGGTGCGGATGATTACATCGCCAAACCTTTCCATATGGAAGAATTGCTGGCGCGGGTGCGGGCTCAGGTGCGGCGCGCCTCGGGGCATGCCAAAGCCGAGATCGAATGCGGGCCGCTGCGGCTGGATACCAAGTCGGCGCGGGTGACGTGCGAGGGCCAGCAGATCAAATTGACGTCGCATGAGTTCCGCCTGCTCGCCTATCTCATGCATCACAATGGCCGCGTCGTGTCGCGGACAGAACTGGTCGAGCATTTGTACGACCAAGACTTCGACCGGGATTCCAATACGATCGAAGTCTTCGTCGGCCGTTTGCGCAAGAAAATTCCAGTCGACGTCATACAAACCGTGCGCGGGCTTGGCTATCGCATGAGCCACGGTCCTGATGAAGCGTAGACCTGATGAAGCTTAACTCGCTCGCGTTCCGTTTGTTCGCGACGTCGGCTGCGTGGACGCTGCTGGTGCTGCCGCTTGCGAGTTATTTGATCTATTCATTGTATCGCGATGACCTGCAGCTGAGTTTCGACGCGCAGCTGAAAAAACTGCTGACCGCGCTGGCCGTCGATAGCATGAATACCAGCGGCGAAGTTCCAATCACGCCGCAGAACCTGTACGAGCCGCTGTTCGAGGTGACGCACTCGGGCTGGTATTGGCAGATCCGTCCGATTGACGGAGCCAAGGGGCGAACGCTTGTGTCGCCGTCGCTGGCGTCTGAGGTTCTGATTTCGCCCTATGATCTCAAGTTTCCGACCGACACAACCGGCACGCGCTGGATGAATAAGCCCGGCCCGTCGGGTGAAACCATTCGCATTCTTGAAGTCATTGATTCTCCGGGTCACGATCCGGCCAAAACGCAGTATTCGGTCATCGTTGCTGGTCCGCTTGATTGGCTGGAAGTGACGGTTTCGAAATTTCGCAATCGCTTGACGACGGCGCTGTCGCTCTTTGGTTTGGGCCTGTTGGCCGTGACTGCGTTCCAAGTGCGCTTCGGCTTGCTGCCGCTGAGGCGCATTGAAAATGGCTTAGCGAACATCCGCTCCGGCTCGGCGACAAAACTTGACGGTCAATTTCCAGCCGAGATCGAGCCGCTGCAAAATGAATTGAACGCGCTCATACATTCCAATCAAGAGGTTGTTGATAGGGCGCGGACGCAGGTTGGAAATTTAGCGCACGCTTTGAAGACTCCTTTAGCGGTCATTACCAACGAAGCTCGCGAAGATAAATCGCAGCTTGGCGCCAAAGTAGCGGAGCAAGCGCAGATCATGCGTGATCAGGTCGGGCATTATCTCGATCGGGCGCGGATGGTGGCGCGTTCGGGCGCGCTTGGCCGCGTCACGCCGTTTGAAGCAACCGCAGAGCCGCTGGTGCGGGCGCTGGAACGGATCAACCGCGACAAGGGCATTGCGATTTCTCTGACTGTGCCGGCGGACGCCAAGTTTCAAGGCGAAAAGCAGGATCTTGAAGAGATGCTCGGCAATCTTCTCGACAACGCCTGCAAGTGGGGAAAAAAGTGCGTTGCGCTGAAGGCTGTGGTTGAGACGCCGGATGCGCGGGCGAAGACGAAGCATCTCATCGTCACAGTGGAAGATGACGGGCCGGGATTGACGGCGGAGCAGCGCGGGAAAATCGGCAAGCGCGGCATGCGGTTGGATGAGACCAAGCCCGGCTCAGGATTGGGATTATCGATCGTCAGTGATCTGGCGGCGTCGTACCGGGGCAGCATGGCGCTGGACGCTTCCCCCATGGGCGGCTTGCTGGTGCGGCTGGAATTGCCGGGGGTGTAAGGCCCGGTTGCGGACGTTCAAGGCTGGTGTATAATTCTAAGTATGACAAGCGAAGCAAAAATTTTGATCGAAAAGGCAAAGAGCCTGCCGGCGTCGGATCGCGAGGATATTCTCGAAGCGATCCTTGTAAGCTTACACCGCGAACCTTCACCGAATGCCGATGAAGCTTGGCGCGGTTTGATCGACGAGCGCTTGGCGGCGCTTGAGAGCGGCGATATTGAAACGTTCGATTTCGATGACGTGGCCGCCAAACTCCGCAGCAAATGAGAATTCGTCTGATTGCGCCAGCGATGGCCGATATGACGCGGATTTGGGCCTATTACGAAAAGCAGCGGCGGGGATTGGGTGACGCGTTTCTCGATGAACTAGGAGCAGCAATACGATTGATCCGGGAATTCCCTGAGGCACCACCAGAGTTTTGGAAGGGGTCCCGCCGTGTGCTCCTTAAGCGCTTCCCCTATGGTGCCGCCTATCGCGTGATGCCCGGCGAAATTCAGGTCCTCGTTATTGCCCACACGAGCCGGGCTTCGCGTGTTTGGTCGAAGCGGCTTTAGCCCCATGGGCGGCTTGCTGGTGCGGCTGGAATTGCCGGGGGTGTCAGGGTGCTGCACTGCCGCAACACATGGCAGTTGTCCCACAATAGCCCGAATCACTGTGGATTTCTGCCTTGCGGAGCCCATAATCCGGGCGTACGGCAAGGTTTACAGGATGGCGCTCTGGTGATGCACCGGGCGTAACGGGGTTCTCGCGGTAATTTACTTCGCGCGGGATTTATTAGTGACGAGGTTCAATATGCGCAGCGCGCGGATTTTGGTTGTTGGAACGTTGGCCGTTGGCTTGACGTCGAGTTTGGCTGCATGCAGCGGCGACGGCTTCAACAAGTCGGATAGCGGCACGGTGCTCGGAGCTGTTGCCGGC
>JAYUCQ010000361.1:0-3809 GCA_043740265.1 Hyphomicrobium sp. | reverse complement strand
TCCTCCCCCTTGAGGGGGGAGGAGGTTACTGGCCAGTCCGCAAACCTTTTGCACTCTTGCCCACGCGCCGCACTCCGGGCATTCTGCGTCCATGCTTCGCCTCGCGCTTTTCCGTCATGCCAAATCGAGCTGGGACCATCCTGGCCTCGATGATTTTGACCGGCCGCTGAACAAGCGCGGCAACGACGCCGCACCGATGATGGGGCAGCTGCTGACATCGATGAAGTTTGCGCCCGATATCGTTTTATGTTCGCCGTCGCTGCGGACGCGGGAAACCCTAGCGCGGATTGAGCCGTTCTTTGCAAAACGGCCCGTTGCAACCGCCTTCGACAAAAATCTCTATCTTGCAGGTGCTACTGACATCCTCGCCCGCATTCGTGAGGTCGACGCACCGGCGCAATCGGTTCTCGTCATCGGCCACAACCCTGGCCTTCACGCCCTGGCGGCAAATCTTGCGGCATCCGGCGATGCCGGCCAGATCGCACGTTTGGAGGAACGCTTCCCGACCGCCGCACTGGCGATATTCAGTTTTCCCGCAGCGACTTGGGACGGGCTTAACGCTCAAACCGGGCACCTCGACGCCTTCATCACGCCGAAGGACCGCGCCTGAGCCTTCGAAGCTTGACGCCCTGAGCTTAAGTCGGCACTAGGATGGCACACAACCGCAGCAGGCCACGGTAGAAAACTGAATGCTGATCCTGATCGATAACTATGACAGCTTTACATACAATCTCGTCCACTATCTGGGTGAGCTTGGAGCCGAGAGCGTTGTTATCCGCAATGACAAGATCTCCGCCGACGAGGTGATCGCTAAAAAGCCGCAAGCGATTGTGCTGTCGCCCGGCCCCTGCACGCCAAATGAAGCCGGCGTCTGTCTCGATCTCATCCACAAAGCAGGGCCAACAATCCCGCTACTCGGCGTTTGCCTGGGTCATCAGTCAATTGGCCAATCGTACGGCGGCAAGGTGATCCGCGCGCCGCAGCCGATGCACGGCAAATTGTCGACGATCACCAACACCGGAAAAGGCATCTTCAAGGGCCTGCCGCGCAGTTTCGAGATCACGCGCTATCATTCGCTCATCGTCGAGCGGGCAACACTGCCGGATTGCCTCGAGATCACGGCTGAGACGGCGGACGGCATCATCATGGGCTTGCAGCATAAATCGCATCCGGTTCACGGTGTGCAATTCCATCCCGAAAGCATCGCGTCCGAGCAAGGCCACGCGCTGCTCGCTAACTTCTTGTCGCTGGCTGGCTTCAAGCCGAAGTCGCGCAAGGCGGCGTGAGATAAGCCATGCCCGCCAAAGAACTCAAACGCCTGATGAGCCGCATCGCCGATAGCGACAGCCTCAGCGAAAGCGAAATGCAAGCCGCACTCGATTTGCTGATGTCCGGCGTTGCGCCGCCCGTCGCCATGGGCGCATTCTTGATGGCGCTGCGCGTGCGCGGCGAAACACCGGAAGAAATCACGGGTGCCGCAAAATTCCTGCGCGCCCGCATGACGTCGGTCGATGCGCCGCCCAATGCCGTCGATATCGTTGGCACCGGCGGCGATAGCCACGGCACGTACAATGTCTCCACCGCAGCCACGTTCGTCGCGGCCGGTGCCGGTGTTGTCATCGCCAAGCATGGCAACCGCGCCGTGACGTCGCTCTCAGGAGCCTCCGACGTGTTGTCGGCCCTCGGCGTCAAGCTCGACGTACCGCCGGTCGCGGTGACGCGCGCCATTTCCGAAGCTGGCGTTGGCTTCCTCTGGGCACCGCTCTATCACCCGGCGATGAAGACCTGGGCACCCATCCGCGCTGACCTCGGCGTGCGGACGCTCTTTAATCTGCTCGGACCGTTGTGCAATCCAGCGTCCGTTAAGAGGCAAGTTCTGGGCGTCTATGATCGCAAACTTGTCGAGCCTATCGCCCAGGTTCTGAAAAACCTCGGCTCGGTTCACGCCTGGGTCGTGCACGGCGCCGACGGCATGGATGAACTGACCACAACCGGCATCACCACGGTGGCTGAACTGCAAGGCGGCGATATCACCGTCTTTGACGTAACCCCCGAGGACGCCGGATTGCCGCGTGCCGGAATGGCGGCGCTTAAAGGCGGCGACGCCGCCCACAACGCGACGGCATTGCGCAATCTTCTGCACGGCGAAACTGGCGCCTATCGCGATATCGTTGTCTTGAACGCCGCCGCTGCCCTTATAGTTGCCGGCAAAGCGTCGGGCCTCGAAGACGGCGTCGCGAAGGCCCAGACGTCGATTGACAGCGGCCGCGCCGCCCTCGCCCTCGACCGGCTGGTCGCCGTCACGAATGAGGTTGTTTGATCCCATGACCGACATCCTCGAAAAAATTACAGCCTACAAACGCGAAGAAGTGGCGCGGGCGAAAGAGCTCAAGCCGCTGCGCGTCATCGCGGAATGCGCCCGTTCAGCGCCAAAGGTCCGGCCGTTTGCGGGTGCGATCGAAGCCAAGCTCTCGAGAAAGAAGCCGGCGCTGATAGCCGAAATCAAAAAGGCCTCGCCATCGAAAGGTCTGATCCGCGCCGATTTCGATCCCCCGGCTCTTGCCCGCGCTTATGAAGCCGGCGGGGCCGCGTGCCTCTCCATTCTCACCGACACGCCGTCGTTCCATGGCGCACCGCAGTATCTCGTTGCCGCGCGCGCCGCCTGCACGCTTCCCGTTTTGCGCAAGGACTTTATGATCGACACCTATCAGGTTGCAGAAGCCCGCGCCTGGGGGGCCGACTGCATCTTGATCATTATGGCCGAAGTCGATGACGCAACCGCGCACGATCTCGCATCCGCCGCCAAGGATTGGGGCATGGACGCGATTGCAGAAGTGCACGACGCGGCCGAACTTGATCGCGCCCTCAAGCTCGACTGCAAACTCATCGGCATCAACAATCGCAATTTGAAAACCTTTGACGTGACGCTGGCAACGACGGAAGCGCTGGCACCCAAAGTACCCAAAGACCGCATCGTCGTTGGCGAGAGCGGAATTTTCAATCCCGCCGACATCGCGCGTTTGGCCAAGGTCAACGTCCGCACCTACCTCGTCGGCGAAAGCCTGATGCGCCAAGACGACGTGACGGCTGCAACGAAGGCCTTACTGGCCAACGAGAGCAAGGCATGAGCAAACTCTCCCACCTCGACGACAAGGGCCAGGCGCGCATGGTCGATGTGTCGGACAAGGCCGTCACCTCGCGCACGGCCAAAGCCGAAGGTTTTATTTCGATGCTGCCAGAAACGCTGGCGCTGATTGAGGCTGGCGAAGCCAAAAAAGGCGACGTCCTGGCCACCGCGCGCATTGCAGGCATCATGGCCGCGAAAAAGACCCACGACCTCATCCCGCTCTGTCACCCGTTGGCCATCACCAAAGCGACGGTGGATTTCAAAACGTCGAAATCTCCTTCCGGCATCCACGTCTCGGCTGAAGTTAAGGTCAGTGGTCAAACCGGCGTTGAAATGGAAGCTCTTACCGCCGTCAGCGTGGCATGTCTGACGATTTACGATATGCTGAAGGCCGCCGACAAAGGCATGACAATCTCCAATGTCCGCCTTGCCGAAAAAACTGGCGGACGCTCGGGCACATACACAGCCGGCAGAGCCGGGCGCTGATGACTTTTGCACTCCTCAGGTAACTCGTCATGGCTTTGATGCCCGTCGCCGAAGCGCTCGAAAAAATCCTAACCGGCGTCATGCCGCTTGGGCCCGAGCATGTCGGCTTGCGCTTTGCCGCCGGTCGCACGCTGGCGCAAGACCTTTCCGCGGCACTGACGCACCCGCCGTTTGATTCATCCTCAATGGATGGTTA
>JAYUCQ010000360.1:0-1508 GCA_043740265.1 Hyphomicrobium sp. | reverse complement strand
ACTGAGCGCTTCGAACGCCGCATCTGCACACGCGATGCCAGACAGCATCGCGTTGTGGCTGCCTTTAATGCGCGGGACGTTGACCATTCCAGCCGCGCAACCGAGCAGCGCGCCACCTGCGAATACGAGATCCGGCATCGATTGCCAGCCGCCTTCGGTGATCGCGCGTGCGCCGTAGCCGATACGTTTGCCACCTTCAAAAACATCGCGGATTGCGGGATGCGTTTTGAAGCGCTGAAATTCATCGAACGGCGACAGGTAAGGGTTTTCATAATTCAGATGCACAACCAAACCCACTGAGACGAGATTGTCGCCGTAGTGATAGAGAAACGATCCGCCGCCGGTGCGATTGTCGAGCGGCCAGCCGAACGAGTGCTGGACCAAGCCGGGCTTGTGTTTACCGGGCGCCACCTGCCACAGCTCTTTCAAGCCGATGCCGTATTTCTGCGGTTCGTGATGTCTGTCGAGGGCGAATTTTTTAACGAGCTGCTTGGTGAGCGACCCGCGTGCGCCTTCCGCGATCAGCGTATATTTCCCGCGCAGTTCCATGCCACGCACAAAATTGTCTTTGGGGCGGCCGTCGCGGCCGACGCCCATGTCTCCGGTCGCGACGCCGGCGACGCAGTTCTTGTCATCATAAAGAACTTCCGAAGCGGCAAAGCCCGGATAAATCTCGACGCCCAATTCGACAGCTTGCTCGCCGAGCCATTTGGTCAGCTCGCCTAAGCTAACGATATAGTTGCCGTGGTTTTTCATGAGCCCCGGCATCGGCCAGTTTGGCAGCCGCATATCGCCTGATGGTCCCAGTACCAAAAACTTATCTTCGGTGACAGCAGTGTGAACCGGTGCGCCCTTCGACTTCCAATCCGGGAACAGCCGGTTGAGACCGATGGGGTCGATAACCGCGCCAGACAAAATGTGGGCGCCGACCTCCGATCCCTTTTCCAGGACGACAACAGACACCTCTTTGCCGGCCCTAGCGGCGAGCTGTTTCAATCGAATGGCAGCCGACAAGCCAGCTGGCCCCGCGCCGACAATGACCACGTCGAACTCCATCGCTTCGCGTGGTGCCGTCAGTTGGTCATCCTGGCCCGCCGCGTCGGCATTGTTCGCTGTCATTCGTCTCTAATCCTCGTGGGGAAACGGTAAGGCTCGATTAGGTGTCAGGGGTAGCATCGTCAAGTCGATAACGAGCACGGCACGCACTCCCCAATATGCAAATTCGCCAGCGCAATGGAATTGCGACCAGATGGCTTGCCCCGGGCTATCTGCGCGAGTTGGCGGGGCGTACCGCTTACACTATGATGTACCGATGACGACGTTCACGGATCGCCAAGAACTGCTGGCCCTGCTCGACTGGTACCGCGCCATGGGCGTCGATGCCGCTGTCGGAGAGGACAAGATCGATTGGCTGGAGCACGGAGCGGCGCCTCCGGGTAAGACATTTGTTTGGCCAGAACGCCACGACACGGAAAATTCAGGCAGTCCCGGCTTAGAGCCGCAGGCCG
>JAYUCQ010000359.1:0-1510 GCA_043740265.1 Hyphomicrobium sp. | reverse complement strand
TGCCGGTGCTCAACGCGTTTGGCGCGCAGGATTCGCGGTTTATTTATATTGCCTCGGTCTGCGCCGCCATTGCCGCCGTCTCGATGGGCTTTCTGGCGCTTGGCAACCACCAGCAGAACTGGCTGCGCTACCGCCAGGCGGCGAATTCGCTGGAGACGATTTTCTGGCTCTACAAGAACGGCGCCGCGCCCTTCAACACCGAAGAGCGCGGCCGCCTGCTGGTTGAGCGCGCCGAGGATGTGATGGCCCAGGAAAGCGGCCAGTGGCGGTCGGAACTCACCAAGGGAACCGCGCCCGCGCCGCTGCGGCCGGTGTAGACTGGCTGCGCGGCCAGCCTGTAATTGCCGTTTGGCGGGACAGTTCACCCCACCGGCGTCAGCTCAAACACCTCGGCCTCGCGCTTGGCCGCAGCGATATCGCCGCGCCGCAGGGCAAGCCGCACGCGGTCGGTTTTGCGAATGTCTTCCTTAAGGACATGAGGCGACCATGGCGAATCGTCCTCGACCGCGGCAATTTCGACTTTCGCCAGATAGATGCCTTCCTCGATCGATTGCGTGATTGTCTTGTTCATGACCGTCTCCGAACTCGAAAACCTGGCGACCAACGACCAGGATGGATCGCTCACTCCGCCGCCACTCTTGAAGACTGAAGCGGAATCAATTCGAAAATGCGCCCATGCTTCGCCGCGCCCTTTACGTCGCCCTTGCGAAGAGCGACGCGCACTTGGTCAAGCTTTTCGACATCTTTTGGCGAGAGATAAGGTGACCAGCCGGTATCGTCCTCGACAAGGTCCACCGGAATTTCAGCGGCATATTTGCCTTCGTGAATGAGCTCAACTGTCTTTCGAACGGTCATTTTCTGCGCTCCAAAAAATTCTTTGACCATTTTTCCGGATCCGGACGGTACGCCGTTATGAGAACCGCAGGCCTTCGCTCCCGCTTTGGAATACCCCAAACGGCATGAACCGGCTTGCCGCTCATGCCATTTTGCAGAACCAGCACGCATGGCCCCCTTGGATGCTCGGGATAATCTTCAACGACTTCGGCCTGCTCCAAGGACTCCAAAAGCCCAGAAAACAATATACCATCAGCCTTTAGCTTCCGAAACCCGTGCCTTGAGACAAAATAGTCTCCCTGGCGGGCAAGATGCCGGACAGCGGCCAAAGCCTCGCTGACATTCGCAGTACCGCTCACTCCGCCGCATCCCTCTTCCCCTCCGCCTCCCGCGCCACGCCGCCCGGCCTTCGCGCCAGCACGTCGCGCAAGAACCGCCCCGTGTGCGAGCGCGGCGCTTTCACAATCGCCTCCGGCGGCCCCTCGGCGACGATCTCGCCGCCGCCGTCGCCGCCCTCTGGCCCCAGATCGATGATCCAATCGGCGGTTTTGATCACCTCCAGGTTATGCTCGATCACGATCACGCTGTTGCCCTGGTCGGCGAGTTCATGCAGCACTTCCAGCAGCTTTTTCACATCGTGGAAATGCAGGCCGGTTGTCGGCTCGTCGAGAATATA
>JAYUCQ010000358.1:0-1516 GCA_043740265.1 Hyphomicrobium sp. | reverse complement strand
GTTCCTGCGCTACAAGGGCAACGAATGGGTGCCGACGCCGCCGGAGCTCTCGCAAATTTCCGCCGTCGCCGAGGCTCAATGCGGCAAACACGCATCCGATGATCTCGATTTGCCCGAAGCCTACCACATCAACGGCAAAATTCCCGAGCTGAAGGGCGGCCTCGTTCTGCGCAAGTGCTCAAAAGACTACGCCCGCAGAATCGACCTGCTGTTTCTCTCCGTCGGCGGCAACGACGTTGGCTTTTCCAGGCTCGTTGCCAATGCCGTGTTGTCCAATCAGTCCATGCTGCGTCAGCTCGGCGGCTGGATCGGCGAAGTGCACGGCCAGGCCCAGGCCTCCGCCCAGCTGACGCGGATTGATCCGCGCTACAAGTCGCTCAATCGCGCCTTTCACAATCTGCTCTATATCCCGTGGGAAGAGAGCGACCGCATCGTTCTAACGGGTTATCCGGGCCTCGCGCTGTTCGGCGACGGCAGCGAAACCTGCAAAGACGGCCGCGCCGGCATGGAAGTCTTTCCCGATTTTCAAGTCAGCGAACAAAAGCTCCGCGAAGGCACCTGGATCGCCGACAAACTGCATCGCGCCATGCGGGAAAGCGCGTCGCGGTTCGGTTGGAGCTTCGCCGAAACGCATCGCCGCCAGTTCATTGATCGCGGCATTTGTTCCGGTTCAACCGAAGACGGAACAGTGGCCGCCAACGAACTACGCCTGCCGCGCAAAGTTGGCGGCGTCTGGAAACCGTACAACCCGGCGGACTTTCAAGCCTACGCCAGCCGCCAGCGCTGGTTCCGCACACCCAATGATGCCTTCATGACCGGCAACTTCCACGTGGCGTCGTCCGTCATGCAGAAGGTTGTGAAATTCGATACCTATGCGTGGCTGCAGTTGCTGCTGGCCTCCACCTATTCCGGCGCGTTCCATCCAACTGCCGAGGGCCAGGCCGCCATCGCCGATGCGGTGGCCGACAAGGCGCGCGTGGTCCTGCGCAAATATGGCCAAGGCCCCGATCCTGAGCCCGAGATCACCGAAGCCATGCCCGCGCCAGCCGTCGATGAGCCGCAAACGCAACTGCCAAGCGTCACGCCGGATGTGCTGGCGGCACCCTCTCAAGGCGCTCCCGCTCCACCTCCCGCGACAACTTCTGCGCCGTCAATCACGCCGGGCACGTCTGTCGGCCCAGAGACCGGCAGCACAACATCCGGAACCGAAGTTCGCTAGAGTGCTTCCGGAAAAGTGGGAACCGGTTTTCCGAAAAGAAGCACGACAAAGCAAAGAGCTAGGGGCTGTCCGTGATTCAGCCAAAACCGGACAGTCCCTAGAAAAGAGCAGCCTTACTCTGCCGCTGCGCTGACATGGCCAGCGCTCAACCACGCGTCGATATCGGCGATCGCGCGGCGCGACATCGCTTGTTTTTTGGCGCGGCCTTTTTCGGTGCCCTTCAACTTTTTGCCATTCGCGTCGGTCACAGGTGCGGCTGCAAGGTCGGGGATCAAGCCATAGTTGATATTCATCGGC
>JAYUCQ010000357.1:0-1517 GCA_043740265.1 Hyphomicrobium sp. | reverse complement strand
TGCCGCGCGGCTTCGTCGCCGTAAAATTGCACCCGCACGCACGGCAGCGATAGCGCTGCAGGCTTCGCACAACTCCGTTTTTGACGTAATCCGATGCTGGGCATCGTTTGCAGATAATCGTGGTCATGGCTCCTCCGCCGGTTGATGGCCATGCGTTTCTGCATCATAAATCGTTAAATCTATCTTAAGTTAGGACTCTCAAGTCATCATTGTCGCGAAACATCAAGGAAGCGCTTCGAAAGTGTTATAATTCGCTTAAGCGCGAAGGCCGTACCTTTAACTTCCGTATCGTGGATCGCCCTGAGGATACAACCGACGCGCTTGGTCGATTCTTTAATTTGCACACTGCGCGCGCACGGCTCAGCGGTACGGTGAAGCACCCCGACGTCTTCGACACTCCAAAAGCCAAGCTTTTTCTCACCAGTTACGCCCGCGCCATGGCCGAGCGTGATTGCCTTCGCATCTTCGAGATCGAGATTGGCGGAACGGTCGTCGCTACGCGGATCGGTTTCGTCTTTGGAGAGGAACTGTATCTCTATTTTACCGGCTATGACCCGAATTGGGGCAAGTACAGCATCATGACGACTGTGGTGGCGGAGTCGATAAAGTGGGCCATCGAGAACCGTCTTAAAGTTGTCAATCTATCGACGGGCAACGATGTTTCCAAAACTAGATGGCGTCCGAAAGAATTCATTTTCCGGCAAGGCGTGCAAGTCTCGCCCAAGTGGTGGGATCGGCTTGCATATGCCGCCTACAGCGAAGCTCATTCCATGTCGCATGATACGCACCGGGGCTTGCTTCTGAACAATCTGCGGCGCAACCGCGCCTTTTAATTCTTATCTGGACGAACCGTTTTCAGGCGAAAACCGAGTTTTTACACGGTCTGCAAAAATTTTGCCCCGATAAGGGCCCGCCTTTAGCCATGATTAAGGGCCCACATTTAGCCATGACGTTGCAGTTGCCAATGCCTTGTTCAAAACCGGAAATCAAATTGCTCCGCCACCGGCAGGCTGGCGGTTAAGAATCCCGGTCAGCGCAATGCTATTGGCACGCCGGCTTCTTTACCGAAATGTCTTTCCTGGGCATGATCGCCTCCCTCGTTGACGTTACGGCAAAAGCGAATCCCTAAATCCTCTTAAGTTTGTTGAGGCGCGGCAATCGGCGTGATCCTTCTGGCGATCGTCAATTCCGTGGGATACGGCGTAGCCTTCGCGCTGGTCTATCCGTTGGTCCAGGTGGACGCCTCGATGGCGGCATCGCGCACGATGCTGGGGCTCTTAATCGTCTTGCCAATTGCGGGCGCGCGGAAAATGTAACAAGAAGATAGAATTTTGCGGCCCAGCGCCTGCATCCTATCCACTCAGCAAGGTGTTCCATGCTTTTCGAAGGTCAAACAATCAAGGTTGATACGCAAGACGGGAGAATCGCCGAACTGCGTTTCGAGCGCGGCGTTGAGGCCGTCAACAAGCTCGACGCTCTCACATTCGGCGAACTGCGCCGCGCGATCGACGCGATCG
>JAYUCQ010000356.1:0-3830 GCA_043740265.1 Hyphomicrobium sp. | reverse complement strand
GCGCCAGCGCCTGGACAAGCACCGCCGCGGCCCGCATAATAGGATGGCCATGGTAAAAATTCCCTTGCAGCAGGAGTGGCATACGGGCGGGTGCCAATGCGGCGCCCTGCGCTACCGCCTTGAAGGGCCGTTGGGAAAGGCCTCCATCTGCCACTGCCGCATGTGCCAGAAGGCGTTCGGTGGCTTTTACGCGCCACTGGTCTCGATCCGTGGTGCCACGCTGACGTGGACGCGCGGCGCGCTTAAATATTTCCAGTCGTCCAATTTTGTGAAGCGGGGCTTCTGCGAGGCGTGCGGTACGCCGCTGACCTATGAGGCGCCAGACGGTATCGCAATGGCCATTGGCGCATTCGATCATCCAGAATCCATCGCGCCAAAAATTCAATGGGGTGTCGAAGGGAAACTGCCCTACGTCGATAACATTTCAAGCCTGCCTTCAAAACATACGTTGGCCGATGCCAATGCGGTGCATTTTCTGACGAGCCTGAAATCGTTCCAGCATCCCGATCACGATACAGACACGTGGCCGAAGCCGTGATGCAACATCGCGCGACGCTGAAGACAGCTGTTGATCTAGTGGACGCCGGGCTCGTCGCGCCATCGCTTGCGAAGGACGTTGCCCGGGTCGGCAACCGTTACGCAATATCGGTCACGCCGGCGATGCAGGATTTGATCGCGCAAAAGGACGTCAATGACCCAATCGCCCGCCAGTTTATTCCCGATGTGCGCGAACTCGATGTGCATCCGGCCGAACGCGGCGATCCCATTGGCGACCACCTCAAAAGCCCGGCACCAGGGATCGTGCATCGCTACGCCGATCGCGTGCTGCTGAAAATCGCCAGCGTGTGCCCGGTCTATTGCCGCTTCTGTTTCCGCCGCGAGATGGTTGGGCCGCAGCTCGGCGAAGCCTTATCAGCGGAAGATTTAGCAGCCGCACTCGATTACATCCGGGCATCGCCGTCGATTTGGGAGGTCATTCTGACCGGCGGCGATCCGTTTGTGCTGTCGCCCCGGCGCATTGCCGAGGTGACAGAAGCACTCGGCCAAATTTCGCACGTCAAAATCGTGCGCTGGCATACGCGCGTGCCTGTTGTCGATCCTGCGCGGGTCACTGACGACCTGGTTTCGGCATTGAAAGCTTCGGGCAGAACCGTCTTTGTGGGACTGCATACCAATCATGAGCGTGAACTAACGGCCGACGCGCGCACGGCGATCGCCAAGCTTGTCGATGCAGGCATTCCCGTCGTCAGCCAGACTGTCCTTCTCAAGGGCGTAAACGACGACGCCGATACCCTCGAAGCCTTGATGCGTGCCCTCGTCGAATGCCGCGTTAAGCCCTATTACCTGCACCACGGCGATCTCGCTCCGGGCACCGCACACTTCCGCACGACGATTGCCGAAGGCCAGACTTTGATGGATGAACTCCGCCGCCGCCTGTCAGGCATTGCGCTGCCGGCCTACGTTCTCGACATTCCAGGCGCGTTCGGAAAAATGCCAATCAATCGCGCAACGCTTTCGAAAGACGGCGCTGGTTATCTGATTACTGACCCCCAGGGCGCACGTCACGTCTACGAAGACGCCTGCGCCGCGCCGGATGTGCCCTGATGAAAGCAACAATCGCGGCATGTGCTTTTTTCACGTCGACGGCGGCAGCCTTCGCCGGATGCCCCGCCGCGCCGCCGCCGGTTGCCGATTTAAGTCTTGTTCGCTTTTATGGCGATAGCGCCGGATCCGTTGTTGATCCAGCGCTGATAGACCAACACAAGTCCGAGACCGAGCCGCTGGTCGCATTCCTAGGCTTCGTCACTAAAGAAGCCGACATGGCCTATCTGCGGCGGTCACATCCAGGTGAAACAGCATCGTGCGGCCTCGCGTGGTTGCGCGCCTGGGCGATGGGCGGCGCCTATCTCGGTAAAATGGATGGCAAGCAGGCGGAAGCGCAGCGCAGATGGGATCTGGCTGGCGCAGCGCTGGCATATTTGAAATTGAAGCCCTGGGCGTCAGACGCAGACCGCAAGACAATTGAACCGTGGCTGATCAAGGTCGCCGACGCCGCGGGTACCTATTTCGATGACGCCAGCATCAAGCGCAACAATCACTGGTACTGGATGGGTCTCGGGCTTGCTGCTGTCGGAATTTCGGCCGAGAGCGACACGCATTGGCAGCGGGCCAAAGCCATCATGACGGACGCCGCCAAAGATATTTCTGCGGATGGCACGCTGCCGCTCGAAATGGCCCGCGAGGGCCGCGCGCTCTTCTATCACGCCTTTGCCGTCATGCCTCTGGTCACACTGGCCGAGCTTGGCGCGTCGCGCGGCGAAGATTGGTATGCGCTGAGCGACGGCGCGCTGCACCGTCTCGTCGCAAAGACAATCGCTGGTCTCGAAGAACCAGCAGTGTTCGACAAGTTGGCGGGCATCGCACAGCAGCGGCCCGTCAAGCCGGGTGCCGGATGGTGTGAACTTTACCGCGCCCGTTTTCCGGACCGCTTAGCAAAGGCCCCCGAGCAGCCAACGAAACATCGCTGGCTCGGCGGCGATGCCGGCATTTTGCGGCAAGTCTTGATGAAAAAAGCTGAAGCACCGGCCACGCCCTAAATATCATTCCGGGGCCAGCTATTGCCAGCTCCAGAATGACAAACGCTAGACTTTGAAAAGAAGGTCAATCCCACCAGCGGTGATAGCGCGGGTGAGCGTCGTAGTAGTCGTAGCGCTCAACACGACGTTCCGAGTATTCTTCGTTGTGATTGTGTCGCGCAGCCCAAAGTTCACGGCGCTCTTCACGAACTTTAGCCGCGGCGCGGCGGGCTTCCCAATCATTGCCGTGCCACCAGGCCCAGCGCCAACGGCGATGAGCGGCCGCCAGCTCTTCGCGTTCCTCGCGAACTTCTGCGGAGTCGCTGTCCCGATCCTGGTAGCCGCTGTAGTGGTGACGGCCAGAGCCATAATCGTAGTTGGAATCGGCGAGAGCCGCTCCGCTCGACAGAACGAGCAGGCCAGCGGTTGCAGCGGCGGCGGCTAGGAATTTGGACATAACAATCTCCTGGGGTGTCATCCGGCGGATGGATGTCCGGTCACGAATGCCGGGCCGTGGCGACGGGTTGAAAATCTGTTCAAGCCGGCATGACTGCGACGCTACACGGCTCGCACTGAACGGGCACGGAATGCTCCATTCATCAGGCGTTTAGGCTGCGCGCGGACTAAGCTGGAGTATTATTTCACCGCGCCCAGCGCGTCGGCGGCGTCAACGATGCCGGCACCCATGTCTTCAGCAATCAGACGCGGCGGCTGGTGCGCGCTCTTGGAAAGGGCGTCGCGCACGTCTTTGGGCGTCTGCTTTGAGTTTTTTTCCAGCATCAATGCGACGATGCCCGAGACGTGGGCCGCTGCCATCGACGTGCCGGACGACATTTCGTATGCGGCCTTGGGAGCAGCCCCTATGATATCTACGCCGGGCGCTGCAACGGCAATGTAGGTGCCTCGATTGGCATTCTTATAGAGGACATCCTTGCTGTCGATCGCTGTCACCGCGATGACGTTTGGATAAGCGCCAGGGTAAGCGGGTTCAGCGTCGGGTCCGCCGTTGCCAGCCGCCGCCACAACAACAACACCGAGTTTCACAGCCGCCGCGATGGCTTGTCCGAGCAATGGATCGTTCGGGCCTGCAAAGCTCATGTTGACGACGCGGGCACCGTTCAGCACCGCCCAATCGAGCCCTTTCAAGATTGCCAGCGAATAGGACTGCGCCGAACCTGTCGCCGCCGCGGAAAATGCGCGCACACTTAAAATGCTGGCTTGCGGGGCAACGCCGGTAAGTTCCGCCCGGGCGCT
>JAYUCQ010000355.1:0-3831 GCA_043740265.1 Hyphomicrobium sp. | reverse complement strand
GCCATGTGGGAATATCAGGTCGTGCCCTTGGTCAAGGCCGGCTTTCGCTGTATCTCTTATGACCGCCGGGGTTTTGGGCGATCGGGCAAATCGACGTTGAACTACGATTATGCGACGCTCGGACGAGATTTGGCGGCACTGCTCGAGACCCTCGACCTTAAAGATGCGACCCTGGTCGGATTTTCGATGGGCGGCGGCGAGGTTGTAGAGTATCTCGCACGGCATAATACCAAGGGCCGCGTGACCCGGGCCATGCTGGTCTCATCCATCACCCCCTTCATGTTGAAGACGGAAACCAATCCGGTTGGTGTCGATGGTAGCGTGTTCAAAGACATGCAAGCCGGATTATTAGCAGACCGGCCCGCGTTTCTTACCGATTTTACCGAACAATTTTTCGGCGTAGGCCTGCTTTCAAGCCCAGTCAGTCTGCCAATGATTGCTGCAAGTTGTGAAGTTGCGATGACCGCGTCTGCGCTGGCAACCGTCGATTGCGTGACCACGTTCTCGGCGACGGACTTCCGGGCCGAATGCCGCGCCATCTCGGTTCCAGTGCTCATTATTCATGGCGATAGCGACGCAACCGTACCTATCGACGCGAGTGGAAAGCGCGCCGCTGAGCTCATTCCGGCGGCTGAATTGAAGATCTATGCCGGCGCACCGCACGGCTTGTTCTATACGAATCGCGACGAACTCAACCGGGACATCGCCGCTTTTGTGTCCGATGGCCGTATCGCTCTTGAGGATGCCGCGTAAATCTTGACAAACAACCCGGCCTGATTAGAAGCCTCCTTCTCATCTTACCTGCGCGGTTGGCAGCGATTGAGAAGGAGGCTCTCTATGTCTGACGTCACAATTACTTTTCCCGATGGCGCGACCCGCAATGTCGCCGCCGGCACCACCGGCCTCGACGTTGCCAAGGGAATTTCTCCGTCGCTCGCCAAGCGCACTGTCGCTATGCAACTCGACGGCGTCTTAAGCGATCTTAACGATCCCATTTCTAAAGACGCGAAAATCAATTTCGTCGCCCGCGACCATCCCGCGGCCCTTGAACTCATTCGCCACGACGCAGCCCACGTCATGGCCGAAGCCGTGCAGGCACTGTGGCCGGGTACGCAAGTCACCATCGGTCCTGTCATCGACAACGGCTTTTTCTACGACTTCGCCAAGGCCGAACCCTTCGTGCCCGACGACATGGCAAAAATCGAAAAGAAGATGCACGAAATCATCGCTAAGAACGCGCCATTCACCAAGGACGTGTGGAGCCGCGACAAAGCCAAACAGGTGTTCCGCGACAAGGGTGAACTGTTCAAGATCGAACTCGTCGACGCCATTCCCGAAAACCAGGATCTCAAAATTTACAGCCAGGGCACCTGGTTCGATCTCTGCCGCGGCCCGCACATGACGTCGACGGGCGCCATCGGCAAAGCTTTCAAGCTGCAGCGCTTTGCCGGGGCCTACTGGCGCGGGGATTCAAACAATCCGCAGCTGCAACGAATCTACGGCACGGCGTGGGCGAGCCAAGACGAGCTCGACGCCTACCTGCGCCAAATCGAAGAAGCGGAAAAGCGCGATCATCGAAAGCTTGGCCGCGAGATGGATTTGTTCCATTTCCAGGAAGAAGCGCCGGGTTCCGTCTTCTGGCACGCCAAAGGCTGGACGCTGTTTCAAACGCTGATCTCCTACATGCGCCGTCAGCAGCAGGCGGCCGGCTACATGGAAGTCAACACGCCCGACATGATGGAAAAGCACTTCTGGGAGCTTTCCGGCCATTGGGAAAACTACGGCGAGAACATGTTTACGACGACGCTGCCCGACGAGCGCGTGTTCTGCTGCAAGCCGATGAACTGCCCGGGCCATGTGCAGATCTACAAGAATGGCCTCAAGAGCTATCGCGATCTGCCGTTGAAAATCGCCGAGTTCGGCAAGGTGCACCGCTATGAACCGTCCGGCGCGCTGCACGGCATGCTGCGCGTGCGCCACTTCACGCAGGACGACGCCCACATCTTCATCACCGAAACCCAGATCATGGAGGAATGCCTTAAGATCAACGACCTGTTGCTCGCGATCTACAAGGATTTCGGCTTCAACGACATCCGGATCAAACTGTCGACGCGGCCTGAAAAGCGCGTCGGCGCCGATCACCTGTGGGATAAAGCCGAGAAGGCGCTGAGCGATGTTCTCGACGAAGTGAAGCGTCAGTCGAACGGGCGGATCACCACGGAGATCAACCCGGGCGAGGGCGCGTTCTACGGACCCAAACTCGAGTACGTCTTGAAGGACGCGATCGGCCGCGACTGGCAGTGCGGCACGACGCAGGTCGACTTTAACTTGGCGACCCGTCTCGGCGCGTTCTACATCGACGAGCACTCGGAAAAGAAAACGCCGGTGATGATCCACCGCGCCATCTTCGGGTCGCTCGAGCGCTTCACCGGTATTCTGATCGAGAACTTCGCCGGCCATTTCCCGCTGTGGCTATCGCCGCTGCAAGTCGTCGTCGCGCCGATCGTGTCGGACGCCAACGACTTCGCGCTTGAAGTCGTTGCCGCATGTCAGGCGGCAGGCCTGCGCGTCGAGAGCGATCTCCGCAACGAAAAGATCAACTACAAAGTCCGCGAACATTCGTTGGCCAAGGTCCCCGTCATGCTCGTCGTCGGCAAACGCGAAGCCGAGGAACGCACCGTCTCGATCCGGCGGCTAGGCTCGCAGGATCAAACCGTCATGGGGCTGGATGAAGCGCTGGCGAACTTGATGAGCGAGGCTAGAGAGCCGGGGTAGGGAACCTCGGCAACTCTGTGCAACGAGAGGCGTCAAATGCCGAAGAATGTCGCAGAAACTTTAGCCGAAGCTCGCGAGCGCGTTTCATTGCTCACTCAAAGCTTGCCTAACTGTGTGGATCCGCTCGGAATATCGGTGAAATCCAAAATTCCTTACAAGGTTATAGCCTATCGCGAGGCGCTAATTTGGCGAACGGAGGAAATTGCACGCTCAGCATGCGATATGTATCAGCGGAACGATTTGGCAGCCGCAATACTTTTGACTCGAGCTGCTTCAGAAAATGGGGCGGCTATGTGGTTCTTGTACGAACTCGTTCGAAAACAAGTAGAGGGGGTGTTTGATTCTGAACTTGATGTTCGCGTGGAGCGCTTGCTCATGGGAAGCAGAAACAATTCAGAAATGCCAGAAGCGATGCAAGTACTGACGATGTTGGACAAGGCTGAGAAAGCCGCCCCTGGCATCCGTAAGAACTATGAGAGCCTATGTGAATATGCTCATCCTAATTGGTCAGGGACAGGGTATCTCTACTCAAAGATTGATAAGGACAAAATACTCACGAACTTTGGCAAAAACCCCAGAGGTTCTGAGGGGCCAGCTGGAACGGGTTTGAACAGTCTAATTTGCTCACTCGTGCTATTTGAGCATGCGTACAACGCAATAGCCGACATACTCCCTGCATTCGTTACGGCCTGTGAGGCTGCTATAAAAAATAACGACTGACCCACCACACCTGCATTTCCGTGCGCGGTGCAGCGTCCTTCACGCTGCGCCGCAGACACGGGACCTTTACCCGTTGCTGCATTTCCAAATCTCTGCTGCGAAAGATCCCGGATCCACGGAGTTTAGCTTGCGCTGCACTCCTCCGTCCGGGAACGCGGGTGGACGGGGTGCGCGCAAAACCCACAAAGCCGCGTTTCCGCCCGCAGCATCCCCCTAACCATCACCACAAATTTCCCCACCCTGCCGCGCGACCGCCATGCGCGCGACACCAAATCCATGCTAATATTGAGACTCGCAACCGGCCGGCATCGACGGCATCGCATCAATGAAAATCAG
>JAYUCQ010000354.1:0-3842 GCA_043740265.1 Hyphomicrobium sp. | reverse complement strand
ACTATCTCTACTGGGATACCGAGCTGGAGCCGTAGGGTGCCTATTTTAGGAAATTGCCAGAACGGCCTATTTCGGGTGCGCTGCAAAACCGGCTATGTGGCGCGCGCGACCGCATCACCTAATAGGCAGGATCTAAAATGCAATCGACTTTGAAAGCTGCCATCGCCGCCGCGTTGATTGTTTGGGCAGCGCCAATCCACGCCGAGGAAAAACCTCCTGCAGTGTCACCGAAAGCTGACGCAGACAAACAAGCCAAGCAGGAAGAGGCAGAACGCCAGCTGCTCGTCAGCATGTTCGCGGTTAGGGATTATTGCAAGGAAGCGCTGCCGGATCGTGCCAAGGACATTGACGCCAGTTGGACGAAGAACACCGCCGACGTGCCAGCGCCTCTTGTCGAATTTTCAAAGACGCCGAACTTTACCGGCATGGTCGAAGAGCGAATAAAAAGCTTCCACACCGGCATTAGCAATCCGGAATATGCGGCGCGGCTGAAAGCGTCATGCGATCAGATGCTGCAATAGCCGCCGCGAACGAGCGCCCGGGTCGCTTAAGCCGCCTTATGCATCGGGTGTGCGCAAAGCTCCTCAGCGATCAAGTCAACCGCCTTATCCCAATTGGCTTCGCTTGAGCCGGCCAAGCTTGAGCCAGCAAGTCCGAACGAGGCGAGGGCTTCAACCGGCGTACCGCCATCGCGGAATACGCGCGCGCACGTCTGGCGGCTGACGGCCAAAGCCTGATGCCACTGCATGGGATTGAGATGAGAAGGGACTGAGGGGGATTTGAAGGTCATAGGGGTTCAGCTCCGTTAAGACGCTGCACACACTCGGTAAGTGGGCACAAATTACGTTGAAACAAGGGCGAAGGTGGCGGCAGACATACAGAACGCTCTGACATCACTACGCGAGACCATGCAATGCGATGTCTTGGATTGAGGGCTAACTCTTTCACGCTCCATACGTCTGCCAACTCGTTGGAGGGCCGCACGCCCTCCTGAAATCGGGGAATTCGAACGCTTCACGCAACTTGAACGCAACAAACGCGACTGACGAAAACGCTACGCAACCACAACAAACTCAATTCAACTGAATGACCGCTGGACGTTCGGCAACCGGCGGATTTGCAACACGCACGTCACGCAAAATATTCGACACAACATCACTCAACGGACGCCACGCACTCGGCTTAGGCGACGCTTTACTGACGACACTCGTACGCTTTTTACTCACCGTGGCCTCACTTACGCGACCAAACCTGACGCAATTCTGAACGCTCAGTTCAGTACTTAGTGTGGACGAGCCGCCGGGACTTGACGCGTGAACCTATCTGTCCGGGCGGCTCGCCTATTGTTTTGGCACGCTACCGTCAGCACCTCTAAGGGCCGCTGCCTGTACACCTACGCAACACCACGCAACATTTACGCAACGCTTACTAAAACTGACTTCGCGAACACCCGTCGGTACGCTGGCGCAAGGACTTGAACGCTTTACAAAAACTGGGAGCACTCATACGCGGCACTGGAACGCTCTCTACGCTTTGACTTTTGCCCGCACCGGAGAAGACCGGCTGTGTTCCGCGAACGAAGAGAGAATAGCCGTCACATTCAGGCAACGCCAAGGCGCGATTTTGTTTTCGCTATGATATTCGCTTGACAGACGTTTGGGTGCAACAAAATCGGCTTTGGCCGCTTCTGGCATTTGTGGACAAGTTTTTGAACGCGAGGAAAATCAGGCCCCGAGCGCTTCCGGAAAGCCTGTCCCGGCGAATGCCGGGATGGAAGCCGGTTTTCCGGAAAGAAGCGCGAGCAGCGAAAGCCTTAATTGCGCGACGCGGCCGATGCGAACGCGGCTTTAAGGCTCAAAGCCATCAGCAGCAGCGAGCCGACGACGTTCCAGCCCGCAAACGACAGTCCGAGGAACACCAGGGCCGGCTCGTCACACTTCACCACCCTGATACCTTCTAGGTCCTTGAGCAGCGAGCCCACCGATTTGGTCAGATCGCCACCACCGCCGCAGGATTCGGGGCCCGGCCAGAACTTCCATTCAGCGCCCGCATGATAGGTGCCCAATCCGGCATTGGCCAGAAACGCCAAAGACACCAAGAAAAACAGTGCGGCCGCCCAGCCTTTGCTGCCGCCAGAGGAAAGCGCGATGGCCGCAAACAAGACCGGCAACGCGGCGTAATAGGCGTAGCGCTCCCACAGGCACAACATGCATGGCTGATAGCCGCCGATGTATTGAAAGCCGAGCGCGATCAGGATCGACGCGGCGGCGATGAACAGCGCGGCACTTCCGGCCTGATACGCCGAGCCTTTATCGACTACGCCTTCGAACGCCATGACGCTCTCCTCGACCCAAGACTTTTAATCCAAAGACCGGGCATCTCAGAACAGATACTTGACCATAACAAACCCGGCGACAATCAGCGCAACGGTAACCGTCGTCACAAGTGTCAGGCGCTTTTCGATGAACATGCGGATTGGCTCGCCGTAGAAATATAGGAGACCGGCGACGAGATAAAAGCGCATGGCGCGGGCGATGATACTGGCACCGATGAATGCCGGGAAATTCATTTTGGCAACGCCAGCCGCAATGGTCACGATTTTGTACGGGATCGGCGTCATGCCTTTGATGATGACGGCTGGCACGCCCCAGGCGTGGACAAAGGCGATGAAGGCGTCGAGCGCGTGTTCCTTGCCGTAGAATTTCAAGATCGGCAGGCCAACCGCGTCATAGAGATAATAGCCGATCGCGTACCCCAGCATGCCGCCAAGCACGGAAGTCACCGTGGCGATGGTTGCGTAGCGCCAAGCTTTTTCGCGGTTCGCCAGCACCATCGGCACCAGCATGACATCGGGCGGGATCGGGAAAAACGAGCTTTCGATGAAGGAGACGACGCCCAGCGCCCACGGCGCGTTTTCGCCGCCCGCCTTGCGCATCATCCAATCGTAGAGCTCCCTCAACATGCCGCGTGCATACTGTGCGATCTGCGACTTGTCCATGTGGCGGCGGCTTTAGGCGGCGGGCTCGAAGTTCTTTGAGAGTTCGGCAACGACGGCGTTGAGCACGAACCGGCCCTTGGGCGTGGCGCGGATGCGAGCGGGTAGCGCGTTGTGGCCTATCGCCTCCGGCGCATTATGCCCGGCGACTTCAGGGACCAAGCCGGGGCCTGAGCACATTTGGATTGTGTCGAGTTCATCGTGACGCCAGTTGCTGGTAACGCCTGCTGCATAAACGTCAGGCGCAAACGAACGGCCTTTGGCCAGTTCGATCAGTCCGAAACCTTGTAGGTGTGCCAGCGACGCCGTCGATGGACGTACGCCGCCCAGCGCTGCGAGGCGATCGAGATCGATGCCCTCGCGCAACCGCAGCCCCATCAGCAGCATTTCGTCGGCTTGCTCGGCGCGCGAGAGTTCAGTCATCTCGGTGAAGCCGTGGCCGTTGGCCTCAACTAGGGCTGCCCAGGCTTCTGGATTTTTTTCAGCGACGGTTGCGAAGCGGGAAATTGCCCCTTCTCCCCTTGAAGTGCGGGGAGAGGGGACAGCTAAGCGCCCATGTGCTCCCGGACCAACACCGGCATATTCGCCATAACGCCAGTAGAGCAGGTTGTGCTGGCTCTCTTGACCTGGCCGCGCGTGATTTGAAATCTCATAAGGCAACAGCCCGCGCGCCGCCGTCATCTCCTGCGTGATTTCGTAAAGCGCCAGCGCCGCGTCCTGGTCCGGCACGATCAGCCGGCCAGCGGCGTGCAGCGCGGCGTAGGGCGTGTCGGGCTCGATTGTCAGCTGATACAGCGAGACGTGATCACCGGCGAGATCGAGAGCTTCGGCAAGCTCGCTGCGCCAA
>JAYUCQ010000353.1:0-3858 GCA_043740265.1 Hyphomicrobium sp. | reverse complement strand
GTTGGGCGTCATGGCTCAGTTTGAAAGCGAAGTCGCGGGCCAGCCGACAATCTTGAATGCCTACGCTTTAACGGCCTTTATTACGGCTGGGTTTGTTGCCGGTCTCGCATACTGGTTGATCGCTGGTCGCAAAGCGGGCAGCGGGCGCGTTGCTTACGCAGGCCTGCGAAGCGTCGCGCGACCTAAGCAGCCGGAAGTTTTAGTGGCCGAAGACGCCACCTCGGAGAGTGGCAAATCGCCTACTGACAAAGCGATAGCGGACAAGAAGGCAGCCGTAGTGCAAAAAAGGATGGGCTCTCTCGTTGCGCGCGCTGAAAATGCCGCAGATGAGGTCACCGGACAGGCGGCTGAGAAACCCAAAACGGCTGCACCAGAGACTGAGCTGCGTCCGGCAGACGTCAAGGGTTCAGTGCCAGCCACGTCAAAGAAGAGCTAGTCTGCTGCCGACCACGAAATTTAAGTCATAGATTAGTGTTATTACCGAAGGATGTTGATTGAATGCGCTTTTGCGGCATTTGCCGGAGCGGCTTCATATTGAAGGATTTTTGCAAAAGTGTGGGATTTCGATCTTCAGTTGCGTTTTGCCAAGAGTATGAGCGACGCATTATTCGGAATGGCCTCGATGGCGGTTGGCGCCGCATCTGAAGTCCAGCAGAAGGCCCTTCACGCGCTTGATGATCGGTCTTCGCCGCCTATCGCCGAGGCGTCGCCGTTCGATCCATTCGGAGCGTTCGGTTGGTGGTCCGCATTCTTGCCCCAGAGCGCCTCCGCCACAGCACTCTCAACACCATCAGCGTTTTCTTGGCCGGCAGTCTTCCCCGCAATGCCGTCTTGGCCAGGGTTTCCCCCGCATGTTGAGCAAAACCCTTGGAGCGCGGCGATGACGGCCGCCGGTGAGTTCCAACAGATGGCAGCCAACAGCATGGCCGGCGCCGACATGATCCGAAGTTTCTGGCCAGCTGCTGCTTGGCAACCTTTCACTTGGACGATGTACAAGTGGCCAATGACGGCGATGATGATTTCGGCTGGCGTGCCACACGCGGTCGCCTCGCCCGCAGCAGATGCTGGGATGGCGACCATGGACGCGGTCGACGCGGCCAGAGAACAAGCTTCGCTGATTTTTGCTTACTTCGGTGGCGACACGGCCAAAGGCGTAACGCCGTCGAACGCTTGGCCCTTGGGCCCCATGGCGTTGTTTGATTTTATGCCGTGGTACAGACCATTTCAAGGTTCGGCTGCTGCGGCCTGAATTCCAAACAAACCACCCAATAAAAAGCCGCGTCTCCCTCAGGGAGACGCGGCTTTTCTAGTTTGATAAGACGCTCGGCTTATTGAGCGGGAGCTGGCGCCTTAGCCGCGCCAGTCGTCGTGGACACTTGCGGAGCAGGCTTGGCAACCATCGGTTTCGCCGGTGCGGTTGTGGTGGTCACTTGTGGCGCGGACGCCGGTGCAGCCTTCACAGCCGCAGCTGCTGGTTTTGGTGCTGCCGGTTTCTTGGCGGCAACGCCAGCCGTCTTGCGGCAGTACGCAGGTTGGACTTTGCCGGTTTTGTCGTTGGCGTCCTTAGGGACGACCCAACCGCAAACTGTATTTCCTTTGCACTTAGTCTCATCGAGACCCTGGCATGGAGATACGGCTGCTTTTTTCACGGGTGCCTTGGCGGCCGCCGGAGCGGTGGTCGTAGCGGCGGCTTTTGGTGCTTCGACTTTGGGCATGACTTTAGCTGGTGGAGCGACAGCGGGCGCTGTTTTGGCGGCTGGTGCCGCAGCAGGTGCTGTTGTCGCTGCCGGTTCAGCCAATGCTGACATGCTCAGAAGACTGCAGGCGACTGTAGTAATAAGGGCGCGTGCGCCCATTCGAATGTCGATGTTCATGGCTGTTCCTCCCTCCAGAGGTTTCGATTCGAATCATATCACGATATTTTCGGTCTAAATCAGGGCAAACTGATGAAATTCTGTTCATTGGCGTTTTGCGCGCATCCTGGATCTGAATTAGATGTCGCAGACTAGGCTCACGTTCGCCATCGATTGCGCATGTGTAATATGCCTTACAGACCTGGGCGATTGCATGGTCTGAAGGCCCATGAGGAGCACATCGGCGTTGCCTAAGGATATGACGCATAGCGATAAATCGCCGGGATCGGGGCAGACAGAGGCTGGCCTTTACCGGCCGCTGCTGGCGGTGTTGCTGGTGACAGCTGCCATCTCGATCACCGCGTTTGTGTTCCCGCAGATCGATCTTTGGGCGTCGGCATTGTTTTATGAGCCGGGCCAAGGTTTTCCGCTGACCCATGACAAAGCTCTCCTGGCTTTGCGTTCCCTCGGCCGGGTCGTGCCAGGCATTGTGGTCGCCGGGCTCGTTGTGCTCGTCGCCTTACGCGTGTGGAAGCAGCAGCCGTTGGCTCAGCTGTCCGATCGCGGGCTGTTATTTTTAGCGGCCTGCATGGCGCTTGGACCTGGACTGCTGGTCAACTTGGTTCTGAAATCATATTGGGGTCGCGTTAGGCCGATATCGACCGATGTCTTCGGCGGCAGTCAACCGTTTACGCCGGCATGGTGGCCGTGGGGCGGGTGTCAGGCCAACTGCTCGTTCGTTTCCGGCGAGGCGTCGACCGCCATAGTATTGATCGCATTCGCGTTCGTTGCACCCTCCCAATGGCGGCGCGCGATTGTCAGCGTGACCCTGGTATGGACGGCGGTGATCTCTCTCAATCGTGTGGCCTTCGGCGCTCACTTCTTGTCTGACGTAGTTATTTCATGCGGCCTGACGCTGGCCGTCATTCTGGCCCTCAAGGCGTTGATCTTGGATCGTGGCGGCCAGCCGCTGTCATCACCCGGCGCGCCTAAGTCGCCAGATCCGGTGACTTGATGTGTCGCTCAACTGCGGCATCGCTTGCATGAGCGGCCGATCCTGATAAGAGTGCCGCGCCCCAAAAAGCCTTTTTAATCAGGACCCAACCGCCATGGCCGACAAGAAGAAAATCAAGAAAGTCGTGCTGGCTTATTCTGGCGGGCTCGACACGTCGATCATTCTCAAATGGCTGCAGGAAACCTATGGCGCGGAGGTCGTGACCTTCACTGCTGACTTAGGCCAGGGCGAAGAACTCGAACCGGCGCGCAAGAAGGCCGTGCTGCTCGGTATCAAAGAGCACAACATATTCATCGAAGATTTGCGCGAAGAATTCGTGCGCGACTACGTCTTCCCGATGTTCCGCGCCAACGCGGTCTACGAGGGCGTCTATCTGCTCGGCACCTCGATTGCCCGGCCGCTGATCGCGAAAAAGCAAATCGAAATCGCCCGTAAGGTTGGCGCCGACGCTGTCTGTCACGGCGCAACGGGCAAGGGCAACGACCAGGTGCGCTTCGAGCTTGGCTACTATGCTCTGGAGCCCGGCATCAAAATCATCGCGCCGTGGCGGGAATGGTCCTTCAAGGGCCGCGAAGAATTGTTGCAGTTCGCGCGCGAGCATCAAATCCCGGTCGCCAAGGATAAAGAAGGCGACGCGCCGTTCTCCGTCGACGCCAATCTTTTGCACTCATCGTCAGAGGGCAAGGTGCTGGAAGATCCGGCGAAAAAAGCGCCTGAAATGGTCTATCAGCGCACGATTTCGCCGATGTCGGCGCCGGATAAAGTGACATCGATTAAAATCGGCTTTGCCAAAGGCGACGCGATCTCAATCGATGGCAAAAAGCTGTCGCCAGCAACGCTTCTCAAAGCGCTCAACGACCTTGGCCGCGACAACGGCATCGGCCGTCTTGATCTGGTTGAAAACCGTTTCGTCGGCATGAAGTCGCGCGGTGTTTATGAAACGCCGGGCGGCACGATTTTGCTGGCCGCACACCGCGCGATTGAGAGCAT
>JAYUCQ010000352.1:0-1531 GCA_043740265.1 Hyphomicrobium sp. | reverse complement strand
CCGTCAAAATTCCAGTGATCGTCAATGGCGATATTCTAGATCCGGCGCACGCGCTGGCGGCCCTGGCTGCCTCGGGAGCCGCAGGCGTGATGGTCGGGCGTGGCGCTTATGGCCGCCCGTGGATGCCAGGACGCATGCGCGCGGCGCTGGAAACCGGTATCGATCCCGGCGAGCCATCTCTTGAGACGCAACGCAATATCGCCATCGAACACATCGAAGCTATGTTCCTCCACTATCCCGGCACGCTCGGGCTCAAAAACGCGCGCAAACACATCGGCTGGTATTTGGAATCAAGCGGGCGGCCCGCAGACGCCGTCAAGCTATGGCGGCAGAAGCTTTGCACCCAGTGGAACGCCAACGCGGTGCTCGAAGGTCTCGCTGAATTTTATGCCGAGCCGCAGAGGATCGCGGCATGAAATCAAAAACCACGACTTCGACCGACAAACCAATGACAGCCGCAGCTTTGGCCGCGTCTCAGCACGTCGGCAGCGAAGCGCTGCTGGCCGCTCTGCCGCATCCGATCATGGTCATCGCCGCAGACGATGCGATCCTGTTTGCCAACGCCGCCGCTGAATCGTTTTTTACGATGAGCGCGTCGGCCTTGAAGCGCAGCAAGGTGACGGAAGTCTTCGCGTTCGGGTGCCCGCTGTTGCAGTTGGTGGAACAGGTGCAATCGACCGGTACGACGGTGAACGAGTACGGGGTCGAAGTTGCAACGCCGAGATTTTCCGGTTCCAAGCTGATCGATGTCTACGGCGGGCCGATGCCCGAAAACCCATCGACCATGTTCCTGATGCTGCAGCAGCGGTCGATAGCGCAGATGATCGAGCGGCAAATGACGCATCGTGCCGCGGCGCGGTCGGTCTCAGGGATGGCCGGCGTTCTAGCGCACGAAATCAAAAATCCGCTGTCTGGTATTCGCGGTGCCGCGCAGCTCTTAGAGCCTGGTCTCTCTGATGATGACCGCGCGCTGACGCAGCTCATATGCTCCGAGACCGACCGCATCCGCAATCTCGTCGACCGGATGGAAGTGTTCGGCGACGAACGTCCGCTATTGAAAGAGGCCGTCAACATTCACGACGTTCTGCATCATGTCTGGCGGATCGCTGAAACCGGATTTGCGCGTGGTATCCGCTGCATCGAAGATTACGATCCATCGCTGCCACCAGTCAGCGGCAATCGCGACAAACTGGTTCAGGCGTTTCTCAATCTGATCAAGAATGCCGCCGAATCCATGGGCGACAAGCGCGACCAGGGCCGTATCATTTTGCAAACCGCTTTTAGGCCAGGTGTTCGCCTGTCGGTGCAAGGTTCAGACACGCGCATCAGCTTACCGTTAATGATCCAGATCGAAGACAACGGCGGGGGCATCGCCGAACATTTAAAGCCGCATCTATTTGATCCCTTCGTGACGACGAAGCCCAACGGAACTGGCTTGGGATTGGCGCTGGTTGCCAAGATCATCTCAGACCACGGCGGCATCATCGAATGCGATAGCGAGCCAAAACGTACAATTTTCCGCGTTCTGCTG
>JAYUCQ010000351.1:0-3874 GCA_043740265.1 Hyphomicrobium sp. | reverse complement strand
GAATGACCACGACGGCCAGCCATGCGCAGGGCCTGGGGGATGAAAGCAGCATTTGGTTCAAGCTGACGCCGCTCTTGCGCGGTGATCCTGAGAATCCGATGCGCATTCTGATGCAGATGATGGAGCGCTATGGACCGGTTCTGCCGGTCAACATGGCGAACCAGCGCGTCGTGCTGATTTCAGAGCCGGATTATTTCAAACACGTGCTCGTCACCAAGGCCGATAACTACATCAAGTATTTCGACGGCCTGAAGCCGATCTTCGGCAAGTCGATGATCACCAACGATGGCGCGTTGTGGCAGAAGATCCGCATGCCGCAGCAGCCGGCCTTCCATCCGGATATGTTTGCCGAATACATTCCGTATTTCTTGCAGGCCATTCAGGCCAAGATGGATTTGTGGGCGAAGCTCGCACAAACCGGCGAGACGTTCGAAATGGTCGAACAGACGTGGACGCTGGCTGCCGACATGATCTGCAAGGCGCTGTTTGACCGTGATATGCCGTTCAATCCGCACGTCGTCTTCAAGTGCGTGAAAACTTATACCGACGTCATGAACCACCGCGATATCCGCTTGCGCAAGCAATCCGGCGAAGTCTTCGAAATGACGGGTGAAGACGCAGCAAAGGCGATGGAAGTCTGGGCCAGTGTTCCGCCCGCCGTCATGGGTGCCGACCCGCGCGAGATGCGTGAGCGCACGCTGCTGACCATGATCGAAGCCGCCGTCAACGATCCAACGGTGCCGGAGTTTGACCGTCAGCAGGCGATCGACGAGTTGAAGCAATACCTTTGGGCTGGAACCGAGACGACGGCCCTGACGCTCGCCTGGGCGCTGTATGAAACGTCGCGCCGCCCGGAAGCCGCAGACCGCATCCGCCGCGAAGGCGAAGAAACCTATGGTGATCGCGCACCAACCGCTGCCGACTATTCGGGTCTCGCTTACACGCGCGCCGTCATTCAGGAAACGATGCGGCTCTATCCGCCGATCTGGGGCTTGATCCGCGTCGCCGTTGAAGCCGACGTCATTGGCGGCAAGGAAATCAAACCTGGCGATCGCGTGACGCTGTTTGCCTACGGCGCGCATCACAATCCGAAGTTCTGGGAGATGCCTGAAGAATTCCGGCCCGAGCGCTGGATGGCGGGCAATGCCAAGAAGCAGGTGAAATACAGCTACATTCCGTTTGGTGCAGGAAAACGTTCGTGCATCGGCGGCGCCATGAGCCAGGTTGAAAATACGCTGGCGCTATCGCTGCTGCTGCGCCGCTTCCGCCCTGAATACGCCGGTGTTGGTCCAGCCGGCATCAACGCCACCGTCACGCTCACGCCGAAGGGCGGGTTGCCGTTCCGGATTAGGGAATTGAGCTGAGAGGCGTGGCTTCCTATCTCCGCTGATACGGCACGACATCTCTGGCACCGTCGGTCGTCACTGTCATCATGTCGCCCGGTCCAGCCTCGATCATAGGGCCGCCGCTGAATGAAATCTTCACTCGTGTAACATCCCACGGAATAGAATAGCCAACGTCCGCGTTGGCGGGCAAGGCAACGCGTCCATGAGGCAACTCCGCCGCGGGAATCCAATCAGCAGCATTAAATATCCGCAAATTCCAAACCGTTTCGCCGAGATTGCGGATGGTCATACGCTGGGCATTGGCGACCATCGGCATTAGGTCTGGCAATGCAGCGCCCCCTGATACAGGTGCACCATTGGCCAGCGCGGCTGCCATGGCAGAATATTCCTGCGTGTAAACGGCGAGACTCTGTGGCCCAAACAAATTCGAAGCCCCCTCGTAGTGCTGCGCATTGTATTCTTCCAGTGTTGTGACGTACCCGCAATAGTCATTGGCGTAGGTTCCGAGAGCAACGTTCGTGACACCTGCAGGTGCAATCGCCGCCTGGATCGCCGCCCGCAACCTGCGCCCGGCCATGGTCGTTAACTCGGCCGGGACGCCAGTGATGGCAACGCTGCCGATACGCAAAATTTGAAATGGAATGATATTCGGAATCATAGGTATTGGAGTCGCTGCGCCGGGTGCAATAACGATTGGTTTGGGATGATGCCCCTGGTGCTGATCAGGGGGCAAATCAGGGGCAACCGGGCAACGATGCCCGAAATGGCTGGCCTTAAAGTTGAGGCCAGCCCAGACAATTGGCGCCTGAACATTGATCGTCGCTGCAAAAGTGCCGGAAGTAATACCTTCAGCCAGCCCTGACCCCGGATCTCCATCTTCCGTACTGCCTGCAAACATCGACAAGCCAATGGCCCCGATCAGCCCGGTCCGCGCCTGCATGTCAACGCATGTATGCCGGAAGTCGATCTCGCCGCGAACCTCAGATGCCGAAGGATCAAGGAACAAGCTGCGCGCAAAGCCGTATTGAATCGCGCCATGCATCTTCATGTGTTGAATATCGGCGGCGCTGCCATTTGGCGGCCGCCCAAATTCGACGTTGCCAGAAACATCGCCGCAGTTTGAATTCGCAAATGCTGCAATGAACGTGCCCGGCTGGTTCCGGACGGTGCCCATCTCACTTTCAAAGAGTGCGGAAGCGTGACCCTTGTTATCGCCGGTCACGAGCCGGTTGAGTTGACCACGGTCTGTCGGGTGAATGGCATACCAGCACAACATGCCCGCGGGCATTAGACCGGCGGCACTTTCACGCGTGAATTTCAAGACCAGCATTTCTTTGTCAGTGTTCGTGGCATACTGGCCCGCGTCGGCATTCTGGGCGTAGGCGGCTACGGAGCGGTTGCGGCCACAGTCAGGTACGATGCCGGTTTTTAAAAAAATGCGGCCGGGACCAAGATTGGCGTGCGCTTTCTCTACAGCGCTGACAATTCCACTAACGATATTCTCGAAACAATGAACGTCGAATCCGCCGCCTGCATAATTGTACAAGAAGCCGAACAGGTAGCCGCCAGGACCGCTGTGTGTATGCGTGCCGGCTATCCACAAATTGTCGTGCCCATACAGTCCGCCGAGCGATGTTCCGAGACGCCGGATGACTTCCTTCTTGATCGCCATACTGCAAGACCAGATGTCTGCTGACACCAGTGCGACACGGCGGCCGCTGTGACGGTCGACGATGACGAAGGCACGTGCATACAGATTGCTTTCGACACCGGCCGACTTTTGGGATTCTTCAGCAAAACCCTGCAAATTCAGTCCATGCGCAGGATCGGTGACGTCATCAATACCGGTTCCAATGAGGTAGCAGGGCGAGGTATCGACAATCGGCTGCACTGGCAAAGTGTATTGAGTCGTGTTGAAAACCGCTCGTGGGGGAGGCTGCGGGGCTGGTTGTTGCGGCACCGGCTGTTGCGGCACCGGTTGCGGAATCGTCGAGTCGTAGCCGTATTCGATGAGCAGCGTGGGCGTAATGATGATGTCGTCGGCGTTGGCGTAAATTTTTTCCGGCTTCACTTCAAATGAAGTTACGCTTGGATCGCCGCTTCGCTTTACGCCTACACGGAGCCATTTGTAAGGGTGCTCATATTCGACTTTTCGCTGAACTGGAACCGTAAAGAAAAGTAGTTCCGTGTCGGTGCCGACGAAAGTTTCATTATAAATCAATATCACCAGGTCTTCGGAAAAATTATTCGTAACACGCATGAAACACACTC
Organism: Hyphomicrobium sp.; assembly: GCA_043740265.1. Taxonomy (GTDB): domain Bacteria; phylum Pseudomonadota; class Alphaproteobacteria; order Rhizobiales; family Hyphomicrobiaceae; genus Hyphomicrobium_B. The sequence goes on along the minus strand of JAYUCQ010000351.1, from coordinate 257 downwards.
CAACGCTGTCGGACGTCAAATTCCATCGCAGACTAACCACACGGCCAGCGCTTATCTAACGTCATGGCGACGGCCCCGCCGGCATCAACACCACAGTCACTCTCAGGCCCAAGGGCAGATTGCCGTTCCGGATCAGGGAACTGAGCTAAGCTGCTGGGGCCGGAGACTCGGGCTCTTGAAACATGAATGTGCGCTATTTTTAAACGCCGCCAAATTGTCCGTGAACGGCAGTTATGAACAGGGCATGCCGCGGCGCA
>JAYUCQ010000350.1:0-3880 GCA_043740265.1 Hyphomicrobium sp. | reverse complement strand
TCAGCGTCGAAGCCAACCCTGAGGCAACCGTGCTCGTCTTGTCGGGTGAGCCGATTGACGAGCCGGTTGTGGCGCTAGGACCGTTCGTGATGAACACGCCTGGTGAGATCAAGCAGGCGATGCTGGATTTCCAGAGCGGCAATTTCGGGGCGATTGCGTGAGACGAGGCGGCTCTGTGCCTGACATCCCGGAGCCGCCGTTTGCGCGTCAAAATCGCCGCATAATGCCGTTGCAAGCGATAAAACTAGGTTTGCCCGCGATATCGTTGTAGGTTCGGCAGCGAGTTCTGCTGGCGATCATGCGCGGCAGATAATCAATTGAAAATCCAGACCTGAATTCGGTGCCGTCAAGCAGCGGCTTGCAGCATACCATATGCCCGCGTTCCGTATGCCCGCGTTTCCAGGTCGAGTTGAAAGGTAAGTAGGCCAAAAATGTCAGCTGTAACAGTCCTGGCGAAGCGCGGCATCAAACGCCATTGCCAGAGCGAGCCGTGCGGCTTGCCGTTCTACGATCTCAACAAGTCGCCGATTGAATGCCCGAACTGCGGCGAAGGTTTTACGCCTGAGGCCCCTATTGTGCTGAAGACTTCTTCCAGCAAACGCCCGCAATACAAGTTGTTCAAACCGGTTGACCCCGTCGAAGCTGAAGAAAAGCTCGAAGCCGCTGGCGACGACGCGCTCGAGAACACGGTCGAGGATGCCGACGACGCCGATGATACCGGCAAGGTCGAAACGCTTCTCGAGATCGACGAAGACGACGGCGACGACGCCCTCGATACCGGCGTCAAGAAGGACGACGTGGAGTAGGGTTTCTATCGGGCGCCGCACGCTATGAGGCGTGTGGCGCGCCAGTTCACGTGACGCCTAGAGCACAAAATCCGTTCCGGCGAGCGTTTTCAATCCCGTCAATTCGATTTGGAAATCAGCGATTTTGTCGCCGTTGAAATCGCCCTCGATAAGCGTGTTTCCGGCAGAGGTAAAATAGTGCAGTTGGCCCGCGACGCCGGTGAAGGCTGCATTAACCGCTGGCAGCAACGAGAACGTGCCGTTGCCGGCAATAGCGCCGTTAGCGTCGAGGGCTGAGAGATCGATCTTGTCGGTGAGGTGCGTGAAGTCTTGGATCAGGTCACGCGTCAGCGCCGTCTTGCCGGTGTCGGCATTCGACAGGTAGACAAACTTGTCGGCACCCAAACCACCGCGCATGATGTCACGGCCACCAAGGCCGTAAATGGAATTGGCGGCATCGTTACCGACTAAAACGTTATTCACGGCGCTGCCGCCAAGGTTGGCTGCGGCTGTGCCGATCACATAGGCATTCTCGATGTTGGCAAAGCGGGCTTCGTTGAGGTTGACAGTCACAGTTGTCTGCACGCCGTCGGTGCCTTGATTGGCGAGTTCAGAGAAATTGTCTTCAACGCGGCCATCGAGACCAAGATTGCGAACGTAATAAGCGTCGTTGCCCATCCCGCCGATATACGTATCGACGTCCGCGCCGCCGTCTAAGATGTCATCGCCGCCGTTCCCGCGCAGCGTATCGGCGCCGCCCAGGCCCGACAGGTTATCGCCGAGGGCTCCACCAAAAATGATATTGGCAGCGGCATCGCCGACGACGACTTCCGGGTTGACGTCGCCGACGGTGATCGTCAGCGACTTCGTGAAAGTGTTGTTGGTGCTGTCGGTCACTTGAACTGAGATGGTGTGCGAAGAAGCCTGCTCGAAATCAAGGAGTAAGCCATTGGCTACCTTGAGCTGATTGCCCACGATCGAGAAACGCCCGCCGGCATTGTTCAAGAGCGCATAGGTGAACGTGTCACCGGCGTTCGGGTCCGTCGTCGTGAGGTTGCCGACAACCGTGCCGTTAGCGCGGAATTCCTGAATGGTGGAGGATGAGAGTGCGATGTTTGTCGGCGCGTTGGGGTTGGCAGGAAATTCAAAAAATCCGCCCGAATTTGAATTGCTTGTTCCTGGAGCAATGTCCTTCAACAGAACCGTCCCTGCGGGCGTTCCGTCGCTAACCCAGGTTTCAATCCCGTGCATCCCATCGTTGGCCGTGAAGTAAATGAGCGAGCCGACAACTTTGGGTATTGATGGGAACGAGGCCGCCGCCCCGGGCGCAATATCCTTGAGCAGCGTTGTGCCGACAGTCGTACCGTCGGTGATCCACATTTCAGTTCCGGTTGCCGAATTGCCGGCCACAAATACAAGCTTGTTGCCGAACGGAACGAACGCTTGAGTCGGTGCCGAAGATGAGCCAGGGCCGGGATTTATGTCTTTCAGCACATGGGTGCCGAGGGCTGTTCCGTCGGTCACCCAAGGTTCACGGTCTCCATTGGCGGAGTAGGCCAGGAATACAATTTTGTCGCCGACTGCGGTGAGGAGGCCTGGGTCGCCGCCGGGAACAACGCCTGGCACGAGTAGGGTCCCGGCCGCCGTCCCATCGGTGATCCAAAGTTCATATCCAGCGGCGATTGTGCTCGCTGCCGTGAACATGAGTTTGTTACCAAGGGCGGTAAACTGAAATGGAGCCGATCCGCCGCTGCCAACGCGGATATCTTTCAGGAGCTGCGTGCCGCCAGTGGTTCCGTCCGTGGTCCACAGTTCGTTGCCGTTGGCGGCGTTGGTCGCAGAAAAAATGAGCGAATTGCCAAGTGGTGTGAAGTTTGTAGGAAATGACGCGCCCAAGGGATTGATGTCTTTGAGGAGCTGTGTGCCGGTTGTCGTTCCATCCGTTACCCAAAGTTCGGTCGTGTTCTGATTGACAGCGGCGGTGCCCGCCACAAAGATCAGTTTTGAGCCAAGCTGGTGGAAATCAAATGGACCAGAACCAAACGTGCCAGGAACAAGATCAGCCAGCAAGTGCGTTCCGGCAACTGTTCCGTCCGTCGTCCAAAGTTCTTGACCGTTGGCGGCATCGAAGTGGTCAAAGATAAGCTGATTACCAAGTGCAGTGAAAGACATGGGTCCAAAAGGCCAAGACGGGGGCGCGGCATCAACCAGGAGCTGCGTGCCTGCTGGCGTGCCATCGGTAACCCAAGTTTCTTGGCCATGGGTACCGTCATCGGCGGCAAAGACAAGCTTGTTACCGAGGACTTGAAAACCGACGGGATTGGAACCTGTGGCGCCGACTGCAATATCCTTGAGCAGAACGGTACCAGCGGCTGTACCGTCCGTAATCCAAAGTTCATTGCCGCCAAGCGCAGTCGTAGCCTGGAAAACGACCTTGCCGCCAAACGCGGTGAAGCCGCTCGGACTAGAAGAACCAACGCCGGGGTTGATGTCCTTCAGAAGCGTGGTGCCCGCTGTGGTGCCGTCGGTCACCCACAATTCTTGACCGTTGATACCGTCGTTGGCGGAAAATAAAGTCAGTGCCATTTCTGATAGTCCCAGTGTTCCGAAAGCGGCGGGAAAAAGGGTTCGAGCAAGTATCGTGCCCGATAGACCCCAGATCGAGGCACCAGAGTTCGCGGCACCAGAATGGATGCATTCTAAAGGTGAGGCTATGTTGTGAGATGTGGAATGTCATCAGACTGAGGCCCTATGCCCTCAATTGCGGGACTTAGGTCTGACATTCAGGGTGCACAACAATTGTGCGGTCTATCCGATAGGCGTGTGCGCTCCGTTCAGCTCAATCACATCGACCGGAGTAGGCAGCCTCCGCTACCTCCCGCCCCACTCGACAAAGGGGCGGCCCTGGGCTATCCACCCCTCAACAAACCTCACCCAACAACGGGTTGCCCATCAGGGCTGCATGAACGGTACGGGGCCTTAGGCCCGCGAACCGCTCCTCTGTGTCAATGAAAAACAACATGGAATCAAACACATGAACATTATTGCGCAGATTGAGCGCGAGCAGATGGATGCCGTCCTCGCCAAGCGGGGCG
>JAYUCQ010000349.1:0-1539 GCA_043740265.1 Hyphomicrobium sp. | reverse complement strand
AACACGAACCACTGGTTGATGGAGACCGTCATTCGCCACAACATCCCGTTCGGCAACGCTGTGTTGACCGTCGATACTGAAACGCAGGCCTTGGCCCGCGCGACTGGCGGTGCGTTCGGCAAAGGTGGTGATGCGGCGCGCGCTTGCCTCCGCATGATCTGGCTGAAGCAAAAGTTTGCCGATCATCAGGCTGCTTTTGGGTCATGAAGACGCCCACGTTTGAGCCAAAAGCCGATCCCATTTCAGCGCGAACGGCTGCGCGCGTTGCAGCCGTTCAAGCGCTTTACCAGATGGATCTGGCGGGCACTGACCTCAATGACGTGATTGAAGAATTTCTGCGCCTGCGCTTCACCGAAGAGGGCCGCGAAGAGACGATCGAAGGCGCTGACCGGACCTTCTTCGCTGACATTCTGCGTGCCGTCTTGCGCCGTCAGCGCGAAATTGATCCGATGGTCGACGAGCAGCTGGCAACGGGCTGGCGGCTCGTTCGCGTTGACGCGATTTTGCGCGCCGTGCTGCGTGCCGGTGTTGCTGAGCTCCTGGATCGTGCTGATGTTCCAGCCCGCGTCGTGATCAACGAATATATCAACGTGGCGCGTTTCTTTTTTTCTGAGGACGAGCCGCGCGTCGTCAACGGCGTGCTCGACAAAATTGCGCACGTGGTGCGGCCGAAAGAATTCGAGAGCAAGCCGGGGAAGGCGTGACCGCTGTTGGCGCGTGTGTAAGGAGCCGTGTGTTGCCGCAAGAGCTGTACCGGCGCGTCCATAACGTCAGCCATTCCCAAATTGATTTGCTTGTCCGTGATGCGGATACGGCTGAGATGGAAGTTGGCGGAACGCTGGTCAGCATCGGTCCCGGTCATATCAAAGTGGCCACCGCCTGGGATAACGACGGTAAAGAGCCGCAGGTCGAAATTGTCATAACGGGTTTTGACCAGCTACCGGCGGCGGGTATCGAGGGTTTGATCCCGATCGCGTCATGCCCGTTGGACGTTGGCGCGGACGGCCTCGAAGTTGGCAACTATATTACCGGCGATGTTTCTTTGGTTGCGATCCCAGCTGGCCGCTATGGCGTAACGGTGTTTGTCGATAAGCTCGAGCCGATGACAGCTCGCAAGGTGCACTTCCACATCCGCACTGTATCTTAGCAAAGAATTGGACCGTCAACAGTGTCAGACCGGGTCGCAAGCGAGACGGAGTTGATTGATGTCTATCTCGCGCCGTTGGCAGCGGGATCGCCAGGAGCATTTGGCCTCAAGGACGATGCGGCGCTTATCAAGACCGAGCCTGGCTTCGATCTTGTCGTCTCGACTGATCCGGTCATTGCGGGTGTGCATTTTTTCGGCGATGACGCGCCCGGCGACGTTGCCTGGAAAGCGCTGGCAGTGAATGTGTCAGATCTTGCGGCGAAGGGTGCGGAGCCTATCGCCTATACGATGGCGCTGGCGTTTCCAGAGGCGCCGCGCCGCGATTGGATGGCGGCGTTTTGCGCTGGCCTGCTCGAAGCGCAGACGTCGTTTGGATGCAAGCTCATCGGTGG
>JAYUCQ010000348.1:0-3884 GCA_043740265.1 Hyphomicrobium sp. | reverse complement strand
CGAAGTTCTGGTCGCGGACGGCCGCTCCACCGACGGCACCGTCGAGCGCGTTCAGGCGTGGGAGAAGAAAGCCCCTGTCCGGCTGATCACGGGCGACGGAAAATCTGGGCTCGCCGGCGACGTCTTAAACGCGGCACGCCAAGCCAAGGGCGCGATCATCGTCGTCATGGATGCTGATCTTAGTCATCCAACAAAACGCATTGCCGCCCTCGTGGCACCAATCCGCGCCGGCACCGGCGACATGGTGGTTGGAAGCCGCTACGTCAGAGGCGGTGCCGTTCCGGATTGGCCGTTTATCCGGCGGCTCCTGTCGCGCCTTGGATGCATGGCGGCTTGGCCCTTCACCGACGTGAAAGATTCCATGTCGGGCTTCTTCGCCGTCCGCCGCGAAATTCTCGTGGCCGTCGATCCCAAAGCGGCGGGCTTCAAGATCGGCCTCGAAGTGATGGCCGCCGAAGGCGACGACATCCGCGTCTCAGAAGTCCCGATCGTGTTCCGGGACCGCGAACATGGCACCTCGAAAATCGGCAGCAAGCAGCTGTACCAGTATGGCCGCCGCTTGATGGTTCTCGCCGGCGGCGCGGTGTCGATGGGCACCGTTGGAAAGTTTGCCGCTGTCGGTGCTCTTGGTGTTTGCGTCGACTATGCAGTCTTCCAAATCTTGACGGTTTTTGGCGTCGCACTTCTCGCCGCACATGTGGCGAGCTTCATTTGCGCCGCAGCGTTCAACTATGTCTTGAATTCCCGTTGGTCGTTTGCCGCCACGCGGGCTTCGTTGGCAGAACCGGAATGGACGACCGTCAGCCGCTTCTTCGGGGTGTCGCTGATGGCGCTCTTCCTGCGCGGCGGCGTCATCGCGCTGGCGATGGGCACGTGGCATTGGTCGAAGGAATTGGCGTTGCTGCTTGGCATTGGTGCCGGCACAGTCGTCAACTATTTAGGCAGCGCGTTTTATGTTTTTCCGCCAGCCGGCAGCCGCATTTCGCCGAGTGTCCGCTGGCGCGTCGCGTCTGTTGCAGTCGTCTGTTACGCCGTGCTGCTGCGGCTCATCTATATGCGGACGATCAATCTGATCCCTGAGGAGGCGTATTATTGGAACTACGCCCAGCACCTCGACTATGGCTATCTCGATCATCCGCCGATGACGGCCTGGCTGATTGCCCTGACCGAATGGGTTTTCGGTAAAAGTGAATTTGCTGTTCGCTCCGGCGCAGGCTTGCTGTGGGCGTTGACGGCCGTTTATATGTTCAATTACGCCCGCCATCTCTATGGCAAGACGCCGGCGTTCGTGACGTTGATGTTGCTTGCAGCTCTGCCGTTTTTCTTCGCCATCGGATTTCTGATGATGCCCGACGCGCCGTTGGTGGCCGCGTGGGCAGGCTCGCTCTACTATGCAGAACGCGCACTCTTGGGGCGGCGCACCTCGGCGTGGATCGGCCTTGGCGCATCGCTCGGCATTGGGCTGTTGTCGAAGTATTCCATCGTCCTGCTTGGGCTGCCCATCGCTCTCTTTATGGTGATTGATCCGCAATCACGCCGTTGGTTCTGGACGCCGTGGCCGTATCTCGCCGCCAGTCTCGCACTCGTGCTTTTTGCCCCCGTCATCGCCTGGAACGCGGCGCACGATTGGGCATCCTTTGCCTTTCAAAGCACGCGCCGCGTCGAAAGCGCGTACCGTTTTTCGCTTCCCATGTTGATTGGCTCCGTCTTGGTGCTCATCACGCCGATTGGCGCCATATCGGCGTACCGGGTTCTGAGGCCTGCGAGTTCACCTGGCGGCGTCATGAAGGCCTTGCTGGGTGACCGCCGCGTGTTGTTCATGACATTGTGCACGCTGGTGCCGCTTTCGGTCTTCGCGACGTTCAGCCTGTTTCATTCGGTGAAGCTGAATTGGACGGGACCGCTGTGGCTCGCGGTTCTGCCCGCAGTTGCGCACCTGATTGCAACACGGAACGTCGCGCCGGTTTTTGGACGGCTCTCGTTTGAACGCGGATGGGGGCAAACGATCGCGGCCGTGCTCGTGATCTTCGGTGGTGCCATGCACTATATCGCCATCGGCTTGCCGGGCGTTTCGTACCGCGGCGGATCGCACTTGCGGGACTTGCCGGTCGCCTGGAAAGAATTCGGCGTTCAGGCCGGGCGCATTCGCGACGAAGCGCGTGGCAGCAGCGATGCCCACCCGCTCATCGTTGGCCTCGACAAATATTTTATCGCCAGCGAATTGGCTTTTTACGATCCCGGCAACACTGGATCGGAGCACAGCGCTGGCCGCGGGTTGCTGCAGTCCACTGACGGATCCGGCGACACAGAGAAATCCGGTAGCCTTATGTACGATTACTGGTTTCCTGCCGGAAAGCAGAACGGTCGCACGATTGTGATGTTCAGTTTCAACGCCGCAGCGCTCGAAAAGGCGTCCGTCGTCAACCACTTCGAGCGCGTCGATCCGGTCAAGTCGGAAACCGTGGTTCGGGGCGGAGACGTCCTCGGTCAGTTCTTCTACAGAGTTGGTTATCGCTACCGGGCCAAGTCGGACTGACGCGTTTCGCCATAAATGACGGGACCAGCCGGAAAAGCGTTCCAGCATAAAAATTTGTAAACTTGCCGCCGCGTCGTTGTCCGCGGCGGCGCTCATGATACCGTTAACCATGAGTCGTCTGCAGTCTGACCGCCGTGGCACCAGGGTGGCCAGGGTGGTTTGTGGCGGGACTGTGGGATGGTGACCACACCACTTATGCCCATGCCATCCACAATACAAAAATGTATTCAGCGTCAGCCGCATGTCGGCGTATTTAGAGATCAGATAAGAGTCTGAAGCCGGGACGGATTTGCGCGGGGGATAGCGCCAATCCGGGCAGCAAATCGTAACGAGGGGAATACCACATGCACGCACTCGAAGCGCTCAAAGGCTTGGTCAGTCGCAAGGATGTGACGGATCACGAACTGCCAGCGCGCGATACGCGCATCCGGGCCTGGGAAACTAAAACCGACGCAAAATCAAAAAGCGATCGCAGCATCACCGCCGACGCGCATTTTGGTGCCGTCGCCCGCGGCTCAGCCGCCCCCGCCGTTCCAGGTTTTGTCAGTTCCCTCGACGCCTCGTTGATGCGACGCACGAAAACAACCTCGATTGATAAAATCCTGGTGACGGGCGGCACCGGCTTTATAGGTGGCGCTGTCCTCGCCGAATTGATCAACAGCCCGTACTGGTCACAGACGCTGATCATGGTGCGTGGCGCGAACTTCAAAGATGCCCGCGACCGTATCGTCAAGAGCCTGCTGCGCTTTATGCCGGACGCGCCGGTTGCTGAACTGATCTCGGATGATCAAATCATTGTCGCCGGTCTCGAAGACGTCAAGCAGCTGCTCAATGAGCCGCGCGTGCGTGGTGTGACCCACGTCATCCATTCTGCAGCCGTTACAGCGTTTTCCAATCATCCACGCATCCGCGCCATCAACGTCGATGCCTGCTTGGAGTTCGTTGACGTTCTGAAAAAGTGCGCCAAGGTCCAGCGCTTTATCAACGTCGGTACGGCGTGGTGTGTCGGCATGGACGTCGAGAAGCTCGTCGCCGAAGATGGCGATCAGGGCTCGGCCAAACACATCGTGCCCTACACAGAATCCAAGCTGGAATTTGAGCGCAGCGTGCGCCGCCTGCATCCGGATTTCCCTTTCGTTTCGGCCCGTCCGTCGATTGTTGTCGGCCATACGCGCTACGGCACACAGCCCTCGGGCAGCATCTATTGGGTTTTCCGCTCGGTGCACGTGCTCGGCAAATTCTCATGCAGCTTTGATGAGCGCATGGATGTTGTGCCGGTTGATTGGGTGGCTCAGTCCCTGATGAGTTTGATGCTTAAGGAAGAACTGTCGTTCGACACCTATCATCT
>JAYUCQ010000347.1:0-1540 GCA_043740265.1 Hyphomicrobium sp. | reverse complement strand
GAATTCGCAATAGGCCTTCCGGCCGGAATGACGGCGCTGGTCTTCAATACGCGCCGCGCGGTGTTCGCTGATCCCAAAGTCCGGCGCGCGCTGATCACACTTTTCGATTTCGAGAGCATCAACCGCACGCTGTACAACGGGCTCTATAAACGCACGCAAAGTTATTTCGAACGCTCGTATCTCTCGACGGCTGGCCGGCCCGCTGATGCCGGCGAGCGGGCGCTGCTGGCACCGTTCGCCTCTGCCGTCCGCCCTGAATTCCTCGACGGCACCTATGCGTTCCCCGTCAGCGACGGCAGCGGTCAAAATCGCGCCAATCAGAAAATTGCCTTCGCAGCGCTGCGGGACGCCGGGTACGTGCTCCAGGACGGCCGTCTTGTGAACGGTACAACCGGCACACCTTTGACGTTTGAAATTCTCAGCCCCGATAGCTCGCAAGAAAAACTTCTGCTGACCTATGCTCACGGCTTGGAGCCGCTCGGCATCACCGCCAAGGTGCGAGTTGTCGATAGCGCACAATATCAAGAGCGCGTTTCCAGTTATGACTACGATATGATCCAGAACACCTGGAATGCTTCACTATCGCCGGGCAACGAACAATTGTTCCGCTGGTCGGCGGCCAACGCCACGGCAAAGGGCTCCTACAATTTTGCCGGCGTGCAAAACCCCGCCGCCGACGCCATGATCCAGGCGATGCTGAAGGCGGCAACGCAAGACGACTTCGTCTCCGCTGTTCACGCCCTCGACCGGGTGCTGCTGTCGGGCGACTATGCCATTCCGCTGTTCCATGTGCCGCGTCAGTGGGTCGCTCACTGGGCACGCTTGAAACACCCTGAAAAGACGCCGGTATTCGGCTATGCCGTCGATACATGGTGGATCGAAGAGCAGAAATGACAGATGCAGTTGAGGGTGGTGGCAATCGCCCGTTCAACATGGCGCACTATTGCCTAAGTGCCGCCGCGCGCGCCACGCCGGACAAGCCGGCACTCATCGTCATCAGCGACGCTGCGACGTGCGCCGCCTCTGAAACGTGGACGTTCGCGCACCTCGAAGACGCCGTGCTGCGCACCGCCGCCGCACTTTTGCATCGCGGCTATCAACGCGGCGACCGCATCCTGATCCGGCTTGGCAACACCAGCACATATCCAATCGCTTACTTCGCGGCGATTGCGGCTGGTCTGATTGCGCTCCCCGCCTCCAGCCAATTGACGGCAGCGGAAGCCAGTTTCCAATTGTCCGACAGCGGCTCGCGGGCCGTTGCGTTGGGCGATGGTCTGCCGCGCGGTGATATTCCGGCCGATGTCGATGTGCTGAGCGAAACTGAGCTTCTCGCTATGATGACATTTCCGTCGCGGTCTAGTTACGCCGATACGCAGTGGGATGATCCGGCCTATCTCATCTACACGTCCGGCACGACGGCGCACCCCAAAGGCGTGCTGCATGCCCAGCGCGTGGCCTATGGACGGCGTCCGATGTATCATGACTGGTACGGCATATCAGCCGCCGACCGCATGCTGCACGCGGGCGCGTTCAACTGGAC
>JAYUCQ010000346.1:0-9433 GCA_043740265.1 Hyphomicrobium sp. | reverse complement strand
TTAATTCCGGGAATGCGCTTTTTCAGATAACGGCCGCAACCCGTTAATGTGCCACCCGTGCCAACGCCAACCACCAGCGCGTCGACCTTGCCGCCGGTGTCGTTGAAAATTTCTTCGGCCGTTGTTTTTTCGTGCACCAGCGGATTGGCCGGGTTTTCAAACTGGCCCGGAATAACGGCGTTGGGGATCGTCTTGGCTAATTCTTCGGCGCGAGCAACGGCGGCTGGCATTCCACCAGGCCCTGGCGTCAAATCCAGTTCAGCACCAAGGTGGGCGAGAATTTTGCGCCGCTCGATCGACATCGTCTCCGGCATCACCAGGATCAAGCGATAGCCGCGCGACGCTGCAACGAACGCCAAGCCTACGCCAGTGTTGCCCGATGTCGGTTCGATCAAAACGCTTTTGCCCGGCGTGATTTTGCCCTGCGATTCCAGCGTGTCGATCATCGCGACACCGATGCGGTCCTTGACCGAAGACAACGGATTGAAGAACTCGAGCTTCATTAAAATGTGCGCGGTGAGGTTTGCCGCCGCCGTCACTTTTCCTAAACGCACAAGCGGCGTATGGCCGATGGTTTCAGCGATACTATCGTAGACGCGGCCGCGGCCCCAGGTGCGGGTGGCGGCGAGCGTTTTGATGTCCATCTGGTTCATTTCAGGTTCCGGTTCTCAATCCAAGGCGCCGCTATACTTTTGACGGCCCGCATGACGTTGTTTTTCGCAGGTTCAGTGCTGGGGCTCAAGGGCTGTCAGCGGAATTGGCTTTCATTTTCAGCGCTGTGAGGGAGGCCGCGGCGTGCCGGGCCGGGCTTTTGGAGATTGGCTTTTTGCGCTTTTGCTCTGCCGCGCAACAGCCGTCTTTTTTGCCGGCTTTTTTGATTGTTTTACAGGCGCAATTCCGGTCGATCCAAATCCGCCAGCACCCCTGCCGGTGGTGCTCAGCGCTTTTGTTTCGACAAGACGGACGCGGGTGACAGGTGCCAGGATCATCTGCGCAACCCGGTCACCACGCCTTATCGTGAAAGTGGTGTCACTGTGGTTGATCAGGATCACGGAAACTTCGCCACGATAGTCCGCATCAATCGTGCCTGGGCTGTTGAGTACAGTGACGCCGTGCTGCACCGCCAGGCCAGAGCGTGGGCGCACCTGGGCCTCTAGTCCGACCGGCAACTCGAAGGCAAGACCGGTTGGCACAAGCGCCCGCGCGCCAGGATGCAAAACAACCGGCGCACCTTCGGGAACAGCTGCGGCGAGGTCCATGCCAGCCGAGTCCGCCGTTTGATAGGTAGGCAACGGCAACCCGCTTGAATGCGGCAGTCGGCGGATTTTCACGGTCAACGGTCGAGCAGATGTTTTCATTCAGCAGCAGCGGCCTTTTTTTGTCCGAGCACCGCCGCAGCACGCGTCATGATTTTTTCTGCCACTTCATCCTTGCTCATGTCTGGCCAGCTATCGACGCCGTCGCGGCTGACAATATGGACGGTGTTGCGATCGCCGCCCATGATGCCGGTTTCCGGCGATACATCATTGGCAACGATCCAATCCGCAGCTTTCGATTTCAGTTTCTTTTTGGCGTGCGCGATGACGTCCTCTGTCTCGGCCGCAAAGCCAATCACCAGCTGTGGTCTATCCTTGGTGCGCTGGCCAATGGTTTTCAAAATATCCGGGTTCTCGACGAGTTTGAGGTTCAGGGGTTCGTCGCTCGCCGACTTTTTCAGTTTTTCCGGTTTTGGCTTGGCACTGCGCCAATCCGCGACAGCCGCCGCGAATATCGCGATATCAGCGGGCATCGCGCGCGTGACGGCTTCAAGCATCTCAGCGGCTGTGACGACACGCACGACGTTCGCGCCGGGCGGATCAGCCAAAGTCACCGGACCAGAAATGAGCGTGACGTTAGCGCCAAGAGCGGCGGCAGCAGACGCCAGCGCGTGGCCCTGCTTGCCCGAGGATCGGTTCGCCAGATAGCGGACGGGATCGATCGGCTCGTGCGTTGGTCCGCTGGTGATCAGCACATGACGGCCCGCCAGCGGCTTGGATGCAGCGCCGCTTTCCAACACTAGCATATTTTCAATTGTGGCAACGAGATCGGGCACCTCGAACAGCCGTCCGGGTCCCGCTTCACCGCGCTCTGCCATTTCGCCAATCGCGGGACCGGCGAAGTGAAGGCCATCCGATTTCAGCTGGGCCACATTGCGCTGCGTCGCCTTGTTCAGCCACATGCGCGGGTTCATGGCTGGCGCCACTAGTACCGGCTTATCCGTCGCCAACAAAACTGACGTCGCTAGATCATTGGCGTGGCCGCCGGCCATCTTGGCCAGCAGGTCGGCCGTTGCGGGAGCAACGACAATCATGTCCGTATCGCGCGCCAAGCGGATGTGGCCGATCTCGCGTTCATCGTCGAGGTCGAACAGGTCGGTGAATACGCGCTCATTGGTCAAAGCGCCGACAGATAACGGAGTGATGAATTCTTGGGCAGCCTTGGTCATAACGCAGCGCACGTTATGGCCCCGCTCGCGCAGGCGGCGGATCAGATCCAGGCACTTGTAGGCCGCGATACCGCCGCCGATGATCAATAAAATCCGGTGTTTGCCGCTCACGTCTTTGTCCCTGCCGTCGAACCACATAGACCCAAAACCAAGCGCTATTTTAACACGAAACCGGCCCAGGTACGGTTAAGACAAATCCCTAAAATGCTGGCCCCAGTCACGTTCGCGAGACCTAACGCCGGGAAGGGGCCACGAGTCCGGTTTAGCTGCGTCAAACCGGATTGACTGTTCAGTTTGCACCCCCGATGGCCGCAAAAAGGCGACAAAAGTTGCACATGTACGCGTGAATTGCTGGTCAGACCGTTGGTTAGCGTCAGTTTCATATCGATAGAAAAAATTCTGCGTTGACTTGACGCAGTCACATACTTCGGTCATGTTGCCCGCGCTTCAGCAGCCCGGCCGGCCTGAAGCCTTGAAGAATAAAAAAGGCCCAAGTCTAGGGACGAAAAGAATGGGGTGGCGCGAGAAATCGCACCGCCCCTTTCTCTTTTTTGGGCTCAAGAGCTTTACCGCGTCTCAAACAAATCCCGCTGGTGAGTTTGCGGCACGAACAGCAGTCCGATAACCGCCGTCATCGTTGCGATGACGATCGGGTACCACAGCCCAAAGTAGATATCGCCCGACTGCGCCACCATCGCGAACGATGTTGCCGGCAGCAATCCACCGAACCAGCCATTGCCGATGTGATACGGCAGCGACATGCCTGAATAACGGATCCGTGTTGGGAACAGCTCGACGAGAGCTGCCGCCATCGGCCCGTAGACCATTGTGACAAGCAGCACCAGCGCTGTCAGGATGGCAATGATGCTCAGCTTTTGCGCCGACCAGATATCAAACAGCTTGGCAAAGTTGGCGAGGCCCGCTTTCGGTTCTATCGCGATTTTGACAATCTCGGCGTTGTCGGGTCCTGGATAACCCGCAGTCGTCAGCGCCGAGCCGGTTTTTTTTGCAAAGTCTGCATCGTTGGCCGCAATCGCTTCGCCGCCGTTGATCGTCACCGTCACTGGCGTGCCGGGCGGCGCTGCGATGGTTTTGTATTGCACCGCGGATTTCGCCAGCAGCTCTTTGGCAATGTCACACGTCGATGTGAACTTCGATTTGCCCGTCGGGTTGAATTGGAACGAGCACTCGGCGGGGTCGGCAGTGACCGCGACTGTCGCCGAATTTTGTGCACGGTAGAGCGCCGGATTAGCAACCTTGGTCAGCGCCGTAAACAGCGGGAAATAACTCAGTGCCGCCAGAATGCAGCCGGCGAGAATGATGGGCTTGCGGCCAATCCTGTCGGACAGGCTTCCAAAGACAACGAAAAATCCGGTGCCAATGATTAGCGCCCATGCAATCATCACGTTGGCCGTAAATTCCTCGACCTTGAGAATCTTCTGCAGGAAAAACAGCGCATAAAACTGTCCCGTGTACCAGACGACACCCTGCCCCGCCGTCAATCCAAAGAGCGCTATCAACGCAATCTTGGCATTCGACCACGTCCCAAAGGCTTCCTTCAGCGGTGCCTTTGACCCCGTGCCTTCGTCCTTCATTTTCGTGAAGGCCGGGCTCTCGCTCATTTGCAGGCGGATGTAGAGCGAAATCGCTAGCAGCACGATGGACGCGAGGAACGGAATGCGCCAGCCCCACGCCTTGAAGGCATCAATGCTTGTGCCATTGGCCAGCGTCACGGCTGGATAGTTGGCGTTGACGAAAATCTGCGTGAACATGATGACGATGAGCGACAACAGCAGGCCGAGCGTTGCCGTCGTTTGGATCCAGCTTGTGAAGTAGCCGCGTTGATTGCGCGGCGCATGTTCGGCAACGTAGGTGGCAGCACCTCCATATTCGCCGCCAAGCGCTAAGCCCTGAGCCATTCGCAACGCGATCAAGGCGATGGGGGCCGCGCCGCCGATACTGGCGTACCCGGGCAGAAGTCCGACTAGAAACGTCGAAAGGCCCATGACTAAAATGGTGACCAGAAACGTGTGTTTGCGGCCAATGAGATCGCCAAGGCGGCCGAACACAAGCGCGCCGAACGGCCGGACGATGAAGCCCGCTGCAAACGCCAGCAGGGCGAAAATCGCCTGCGTAGACTCCGGGTATGAACTAAAGAACTGCGGTCCGATCACGGTCGTTGCCAGCGCGCCGTACAGGTAGAAATCATACCACTCGAAAATCGTGCCCGCAGAGGAGGCGATGATGACTCTGCGCTCATCCGGCGTCATGGGCCGGCGGTTGCTGCGTGCCGCTTGCTCGAATTGAGCAGTTGTCATGGTATCCTTCCCCCGCCGCAGCCGTTCTTATTGGTGTGTCCCAACACACGCCGACGGTGGACGAGGCGTGATAGACAGTCAATGCTGCCTTGATCGGAGCGCCTTATCGCGCCAAAAACCTGCGCCAGCTGGCGGGCCGTGAGCAATCTGGGTGCGGTGGGAATTCAATACATGACAGAACGCGACGTCCAAGGTGCGAGCCGCCCATCGCGGCGGCTGATCATGATCAGTCTCATCGCTTGGATGGTGCTGGCACTCGCCTTGCCGCTCGCGGCGCTGACCCTCAATTTTGTGAAGTTTGCAGGGTTCCCGCTTGGCTTTTGGACGACTGCGGTTTTTGTTCTAATCGCGCTGGCAACGCTTGCCATGATTTTTGCTGCCCGGGCTGGTGGCGATGCCGCGGGCGAGGGCATCGTGCCGTCATTGCGGATGGCGGCTGAGGCGATCGGGTCTGCAGGTGTCATCGGCTGCACCGGCGCAATCGCGACATTGGGCTATGACGGATTGTCATTTCCGCTTGGCATCGCCGCCGGCTTGGCCTTGCTGGCCATCTGCGTTGCTCCGCGATTTGCGCTCTATCCCGTTAGTTCGATTGGAGGGTTTTTTAAGGTCCGGTATGGCGGGCTGTGGCCGCGCCGGTTGGCGCTGGCGACTACAGGTATTGCTTCCGTTGGGCTGCTGGCGGCCGACCTTAGAGGCGGTGCATTTGCGATCCAAGGTATACTGGCAATGGACTACGCGACAGCCATCGCCATCGCGACGGTGGCACTGGCCGCCGTCTGGCTGGTCCGGTCTCTGGTGGCGATGCCGTCAGGCCGCGGCGTATCGTTCGCGATTTTGCTGGTGTTGTTTTTGATCCCGGTTTTCGCGCTGACCGTTTTTCAGGGGCGATTGCCAATGCCGTTGTTCGTCTATGGCTACGGTCTTGAGGATCTGGCTAACCTTGAACAGAAACTGATCATCAACAAGCTTGCAGACGTGCGCGCCTTAAAGCCCATGTCATCGCCGTTTTTGGTTTTATCGAAAGCCAATTTCGCCGGCATTGTGCTGGCCTTGGCGCTCGGCATAGCGGCGCTGCCGTATCTGCTCGGACGCCACTTGTCGCAAGCTGCGGTGTCACCCGGTGCCGCCACGCGCCGCGCCGGGCTGAGCCTCGTATGGGTGGTTTGGTTTTTACTGGCGCTTGCGGCATACGCCGTTTTTGACCGGATCGGTGTCGATGACCTCATTGCAAAGGGCATTGAAACGACGGTTCTGCCTTCGGCATTGGTCGATGCCAGCGGCCGCGGCTGGGTCAGCATTTGCGGCGTCTCATCGTTTTCAGCGGCTGACATCGCAGCCGCATGTGCCAAGACACAAGGTCATCGTGGCTTTCTGCGCTTGCAGGATTTGGCATTCACCAGCGATGGTTTTGCGGTTGCGGCGCCGTGGATTTCGGGATTGCCGATGGCGGCGTTCCTGCCGCTTTGGATAGCAGCTGCGCTGGCAGCGCTGGTCACCGGCCATGCCATCGTTGCCGGGTTTCTCGCAGCCGACGCTGAAGCCCGCCGCGCCGGTTCGGTTGATGCTGCCGCACTCGACGTCAGGTCCGTGTTTCTAGCGGTCCTCTTGCTCCTCGCGGCGCTGATCGTGGCCATGGTTGGAACCGCTGAAATTCCAGATCTCGTCTCGGAGGCCTTGGCGCTGATCGCGTCGGGGCTGTTCCCGCCGCTTATCCTTGGCCTCTTCTGGCGGCGCATGACCGCTGCCGGGGCCGTCGCCTCGATGATTGTTGGCTTTAGCGTAACTGGGTTCTACATCGCAGGCGCCAGATATTTCCCGGCAGCGATGTTCGATTGGACTGGCGCTCTTTCTGATGCCGCCACCGGTGCGGTCAAGAAATTTGCCGATCTCAAGGCCGCAGTCGCCGCCGCGACCAGCGACGATGTCCGCGCCGCAGCTAAGGCCGCGCTCTCGCACCACGCCAGCGGTTTGGCTAACTGGTGGGGCCTAAAGCCCGCCGCTGGTGCACTGATGGGCATTCCAGCCGGATTTCTAGCAGGTGCCGCCGTTTCAATGCTGTCGCGCACCGCA
Organism: Hyphomicrobium sp.; assembly: GCA_043740265.1. GTDB lineage: Bacteria > Pseudomonadota > Alphaproteobacteria > Rhizobiales > Hyphomicrobiaceae > Hyphomicrobium_B. The sequence goes on along the minus strand of JAYUCQ010000346.1, from coordinate 2,557 downwards.
CGGCCTGAGGCCGCTCAATAACAACCGTCGGGCAATCGCGGAATACTCACGCCGGAACCGCGAGTCACTTTAGAGTGGCTCCACCTATCAGGGCACTCAAATGGCTTTGGCGCTATGACGGAAACCGAGTTCGACCTCGTCATTATCGGTGGCGGCATCAACGGCTGCGGCATTGCCGCTGACGCGGCCGGTCGCGGCTTGCGCGTGCTGTTGGCGGAAGCTGACGATCTCGCGGGAGCAACGTCGTCTGCATCGTCAAAGCTCATCCACGGCGGACTGCGGTATCTGGAGCACTACGCCTTCCGCCTCGTGCGCGAGGCTCTGGCCGAACGCGAAATCCTGCTGGCCAAGGCACCGCATATCGTCTGGCCGCTGCGATTTGTGCTGCCTATGGTTCCAGGAATGCGACCCGCGCCGATGCTGCGCGCCGGATTATTTCTCTATGACCACTTGAGTTCACGGAAGACGCTTGGCGCATCGCGAAGTCTTGATCTTCGCTCCGAGGCTGCGGGTACGCCGCTCAATGGTGCGTTGAAGAGGGGTTTTGCCTATTGGGATTGCTGGGTCGATGATGCGCGCCTCGTCGTAGTCAACGCCATCGCCGCGCGCGATAAAGGTGCGACAGTCCTAACCCGGACGCCAGTCACCGCTTTGCAGCCCGACGGGACAGAGTGGCGGGTGACACTGGGAACTGGCGCAGCGATCCGCACGGTTTCAGCCCGTGCTGTCGTCAACGCTGCTGGTCCGTGGGTTGAGGCCGTCGCCCGGTTGAGCCGTGGCCGCCGCAACCAGCCGCCGCCGCATGTCCGCCTGATCAAAGGTAGCCATATCGTCGTACCGCGCATTCAAGGGGCCGATGACGCCTATATTTTCCAGAACATAGATGGCCGTGTCGTTTTTGCACTGCCGTTCGAGGGCGCATTTACGCTCATCGGCACCACGGACACGCCGTTCACGGGCGATCCGCGAAGTGTCACTGTGACTGCCGAAGATCAAAGCTACCTGCTCGCGGTCGCAAACCGCTTTTTCCGTGCCCCGTTGACGGCTGCGGACATCGTTTGGCAGTTCGCTGGCGTCCGCCCGCTCGACGACGACGGCAGCGATAACCCTTCCGCCGTCAGCCGCGATTACCGGCTCGACCTTGAAGTTGATGGCGGCCCAGCGATATTGCATGTTCTTGGCGGTAAGATCACGACGTATAGGCGGCTGGCGGAATCGGCGCTCGATATCTTGAGGCCGCATGTGCCGGACATGGGCACCGTCTCGACAGCCAACTCAATTCTGCCCGGCGGTGACGTTGGCCGAGACGGCTACGACGCCTGGTTCGAAGGCTTCGCCAAACATCATGCCGGGTTCGGCGTCTGCGATCTCGAACGGCTGGCGCGGCGCTACGGAACGCGCGCAGAAAACGTTATGGGCGATGCTCGCAGCGCATCAGACCTTGGTCCCGATTTGGGTGGCGGATTGCGCCGCCGCGAGGTTGAGTTTCTCAAGCGCGAGGAGTGGGCGGTGACGGCCGCAGACGTCATCTGGCGGCGCACGAAAACGGGCTTGCACATTGCCCAAAGTGAGCGCGCAAACTTTGAGGCCCGCGTTCAAGCCATCCTCGACGCCCACTGAGGCGTCACGCACATCGTTCGCGAACACTTGCGGTTTACTTACCAGCAACCCCAAGATCAGCAGTAGATGTTGCGACCGGTCGTCGCAATATGTTCAGATCATTTTGTGGATAACTTTTGGTTGGCCAGATTAGGTGCTCGAATTCGTCCCAATACAGTTGATCGCAAGTAGCACCCTATATTGGATATAGGCCGCTGTAGTACAAAAATAACTATAATCTTGCACGTTAACCATCTTTATCAATTTAGAGTCGTCTTTGCGGCTTCGTGCGTGTAGCGGGATAAACGTTGAAAGTGGTTAAGGGCTGGGTGTCGGTTGAGGCCTGTTTACGCGGGGGCGCGCTGGACAGGTTGCTGACGTAGGGAGTTGAACATGTACATTTTGAGTATCACGAAGAGCTGGCGTCTCGTTACGCTCAGCATTGCTGCCGTTGCGATGGCAATGGTTTCGGGCTTCACCGCAACTGCGGTTCGCGCCGACGATCTGCCGTTCTGGGAACGGGCCGACGCTGCCGCCAAGCAGGCCAAGGCGTCCACGAAGGTCGCGTACAAAAAGTCTGGCTACAAAAAAGTAGCGTCGAAGAAGTCTTCGAAGAGCTACGCCAGCGCCAGCAGCAAAAAGCTTGGCGGCGAAGCTGAAGCCAGCGAGCCTGTTAAGAAGAAGCATAAGGGCGTAAAGGTTGCCGCGCTGGGCGACACGTATTACCCGGAACCAAAGGCGAAAAAGAGCCTGTCGGGCGGTAGCGTCAATTGGACGGCATCGGCTGGATGTCTCGATAGCAGCCTGAAGGCCATCGTCTATGAAGTCGCCGCCAACTACGGCCCGCTGCGGGTCAACTCGACCTGCCGGAGTCGGGGCCATAACGCCTCAGTCGGCGGCGCACCGAAGTCCAAGCACCTGTCGGGCGATGCTGTTGACTTTCGCGTCTTTGGCAATG
>JAYUCQ010000345.1:0-9437 GCA_043740265.1 Hyphomicrobium sp. | reverse complement strand
TCAAAAATGGCCAGCGTCTCGATATCGGGATGCTTGATCGGCAACGCCAGCAGCAGCACATCCAATTTACCTTCGACGAGTTCGTCGGTCAGCGGTTGTGTTTGTGTTTCGCGAACATGCAGCACAACGTCGGGATAGTGCTGGCGCAACAACGGCAGCAGCGGCGGCAGCAGATACGGCGCGACCGACGGAATGACGCCGAGCCGCAATGCGCCGGAGAGAACGCCCGCGGACTGCTTGGCATAGTCGATCAAGTCGCGGGCATCATTTAGCAGCCGCTGAGCCCGCTGTGCAATCTCCGCACCCTTCGGCGTCAGTTTCACACCCGACCGCGTGCGCTCGACCAAGGCCAAACCGAGAGACGCTTCAAGTTCTTGGATTTGCATTGAGAGCGCCGGCTGCGTTACCGCGCATGACTCGGCTGCGCGGCCGAAATGCTGTTCGCGCGCCAGGGCATCGAAATAGCGAAGCTGCTTCAGCGTAATATGCGTCATCAGTTGGCCTTATCAAGCCGCACGAGTAATACGATTAGATCTTATGATCCTGAGTGTCTAGCCCTACTCTCGTTGTAGCGGAGGATACGAATTCCCATGACCAAGCCGACATTGACGACATCCGCTGGCGCACCTGTCAGCGACAACCAGAATTCAGAGACAGCAGGGCCGCGCGGCCCGCTCCTGATGCAGGATTACAGACTGATCGAGAAACTTGCGCACCAAAACCGCGAGCGCATCCCGGAACGCGCGGTCCACGCCAAAGGCTGGGGCGCGCACGGCACACTGACGATTACGCACGACATCACCAAGTACACCAAAGCCAAGCTGTTCTCGGCGATCGGCAAGAAAACTGAGATGCTGGCGCGGTTCTCGACAGTTGCCGGTGAACAAGGCGCAGCCGATGCAGAGCGCGACGTGCGCGGGTTCTCCCTGAAGTTCTATACGGAAGAAGGCAACTGGGATCTCGTCGGCAACAACACGCCGGTGTTTTTTGTGCGCGATCCTTACAAATTCCCGGATTTCATCCATACCCAGAAGCGTCATCCGAAAACCAACATGCGCTCGCCGACAGCGATGTGGGATTTCTGGTCGCTCTCACCGGAAAGCCTGCATCAAGTCACCATCCTGATGTCCGATCGCGGTCTGCCGACGTCGGTCCGCCATATCAACGGCTACGGATCGCACACATTTTCCTTCATCAACGCCGCTAACGAACGCTTTTGGGTGAAGTTCCATTTCAAGACCCTGCAAGGTCATGCGCATTGGACAAACGTTGAAGCTGCCGGCGTTGTCGGCAAGACGCGTGAATCGACTCAGGAAGATTTGTTCAACGTCATCGAAACCGGAGATTTCCCAAAATGGCGGATGTTCGTTCAGGTCATGCCCGAAACGGACGCTGAAAAACACTGGTACAATCCGTTTGACCTGACCAAGGTTTGGCCGCACGCCGATTATCCGCTGATCGAAGTGGGCGTATTTGAACTCAACCGCAATGCCGACAACTACTTCGCCGAAATCGAACAGTCAGCGTTCTCGCCGTCGAACATTGTGCCCGGCATTGGATTTTCGCCGGACAAAATGCTTCAAGCGCGCATTTTCTCTTACGCCGACGCGCATCGCTATCGTCTCGGGACGCACTACGAAGCGCTGCCGGTCAACGCGCCGAAAGTTCCGGTGCATCACTACCACAAAGACGGTTCGATGCGGTTCTTCGCCAACAACCCGAACCCGGATGCGTATTACGAGCCGAACTCGTTTGGCGGTCCGGTTGAAAATCGCGATTCTGCCGAGCCGCCGCTCAAAATATCGGGCGATGCCGCGCGCTACAATCATCGCGACGGTAACGATGACTACAAACAGCCCGGTGATTTATTCCGCTTGATGCCGAAGGAGGCGCAGCAGCGGCTGTTCAACAACCTGCATGACGCCATGCAAGGCGTGCCGCTCGAAATCGTCAAACGCCAGCTTGCGCATTTCTACAAGTGCGATCCGGCGTATGGCCGGGGCGTCGCTGCGCGCTTAGGTTTCGCGGCACTCGATCTGCCTTTTGCGGATGCGGCGGAGTAGGATCCACACCACGTCCTAGGCCACCCATTGCGCCCCGGCCGGGTGTCAAACCCGGACCGGGGCGTACGCGTGCTTATTCAGCCGCGATCATGGCATCGGCAAACGCTTGCTTGCCCGCCGTATCGTCCAGCATGCCGAGCGCATGCATATAGACTTCGAGCACGGTTTCTTCTTCCTGACGCTCTTCCTGGCTCTTTTTGCGCAGCCGCACGATCTGGCGCAGCACCTTGACGTCAAAGCCGACGGCCTTGGCTTCGAGATACTTGTCGCGAATGTCGCTCGCGAGCTGCTTTTTCTCTTCTTCCAGGCGTTCGATCTGCTCGACCAACTGGCGCAGCTGCTTCTGCGCCGAAGCCTGAAGCGTGCTCATGATGATACTCCCTCGTGCGTGATGATTGAGGGGAAACGCTAGCGAGGGCGGTCCGGCGGTACAAGGCAATCAAGCCCGCAATCCCCGTTCAATCGAGCGGGATAACACGCGGTCTCCGCTTGACGCACCGGGATGCAGGCCCGTTGCGGGGGTGAGTCGCTTGGCGAGCCGAAGCGACGCTCCTGTGGCCCTGCGTCACCCTTTAAACATCGGCCACACTGGTTGATCTTTGGCGAAGCCTTTGCCCGCACGCTCCGCACGGCAATAAATTGAGATGAGCAACACAGTGTCCAAACTTGCGACCGTCGTCCAAGACATCGCTGACGAGATGCGGAAAAGGCCGGATCGAGGCGATGTTGCAACCTACATTCCCGAACTGGCCCGGATCGACACCAGCGCCTTCGGCCTTGTCGTTGTCGATAGCGACGGCAACGTTGCGGCGGGCGGCGACAGTGACACTCTGTTTTCAATTCAAAGCATTTCCAAGGTTTTTACGCTCACTTTGGCGCTTGGCAAAGCCGGTGACCGGTTGTGGAACCGCGTCGGCCGCGAACCCTCCGGCAGCCCTTTCAATTCTATCGTCCAGCTCGAACGCGAACGCGGCATACCCCGCAACCCCTTTATCAACGCGGGTGCGATTGCCGTCACAGACTTGATTTTATCGGGGCATCAACCGCGCGAAGCCTTGGGGGAAATTCTACGCTTCATGCAGTACCTCGCCGACGATGCGGCCATTACGATCGATAACGCCGTTGCTGCGTCAGAACAGAGAACGGGGTTTCGCAACGTCGCGCTCGCCAATTACATGAAGTCGTTTGGCGTCCTCGACAATCCCGTCGATTTCACGCTCGGAGTTTATTTTCACCACTGCGCAATTGCCATGTCCTGCCGGCAATTGGCCATGGCGGGACGGTTTCTTGCCCAATTTGGCAGCAATCCGTCCACTGGACTTTCCGTTGTGCACCCCGAACGCGCGCGGCGGATTAACGCACTGATGATCACTTGCGGCCACTACGACGGCTCCGGTGAATTCGCTTACCGGGTCGGTCTGCCGGGCAAAAGCGGCGTCGGTGGTGGCATTCTAGCGGTCGCGCCCGGCAAAGCGTCGATTGCGGTCTGGTCGCCCGGTCTTGATCCGTCAGGCAATTCGCACCTTGGGCAAATCGCGCTGGAAATGCTGACCAAGCGCATGGGCTGGTCGATTTTCGGAGCCTGACGGCGGTGCGCCACTTCGATCTCTAAGGCTGTCAACCGCCAGATAAATCTCAAAAAAGCCACTAGTGCTTGCGGCGGAAATCATCGTCCAGTATCGCCGCCTCGTGATACCAGCAACTGCTGCCAAGAACCTGGGTGCCGCATCGCGATGGCGCGGCCGGAACCGGTTTCACAACCGCGACGGCGGCGGCATTGGCGTGCCCCGGCGCAATTGGAAATTTATAAATCTTGGCGGAAGCTCGCACGCGTTTTTCAACCATTGCTCGTCTCACTTTCTGGTGCTGAGCTTACGCTCGTAAGTCTGGGCACCTATTCTAACACTTTTCCACAACTGCCTCAATTACAGTCAGTATTGCCTATTTTATTGGCATGCGGGAATCTGCATATTTGAGTAGCATTCTCCTCAGAAATAAACGTGCGGGCGGGATGCAGGTTCCGCGATGGAAACCTAAAATCCGTCAGACGCCATCGGGGCCACCGCTTCCATCATAAATGTCTTCAACCAAGGAGAGGCTAAATATGACGAAGTATAAACTCGAGTACATCTGGCTCGATGGCTACACGCCGGTGCCAAACTTGCGCGGTAAGACGCAGATCAAGGACTACAGCTCGTTTCCGAAACTCGAAGAACTGCCGCTGTGGGGCTTCGACGGCAGTTCGACGATGCAGGCCGAAGGCCGCAGCTCGGATTGCGTTTTGAAGCCAGTGCGCGTCGTCTATGACAACCAGCGCAAAGATGGCGCGATCGTTCTCTGCGAAGTCATGATGCCGGACGGTGTCACGCCGCATGCGTCGAACAAGCGTGCGACCATTCTCGATGACGAAGGCACCTGGTTTGGCTTCGAACAAGAATACTTCTTCTACAAAAACGGCCGCCCGCTCGGCTTCCCGGATGCAGGTTATCCCGCACCGCAGGGCCCGTACTATACCGGCGTAGGCTATAGCAAGGTTGGCGACGTTGCCCGCAGCATCGTCGAAGAGCATCTCGACATCTGCTTGGCCGCGGGTATCAACCACGAAGGCATCAACGCCGAAGTCGCCAAGGGCCAGTGGGAATTCCAGATTTTCGGCAAGGGCTCCAAGAAGGCCGCTGATGAAATGTGGATCGCGCGCTACCTCATGGAACGCCTGACGGAAAAGTACGGCATCGATATCGAATATCACTGCAAGCCGCTCGGCGACACCGACTGGAATGGCTCCGGAATGCACGCCAACTTCTCGACCGCCTACATGCGCGACGTCGGCGGCAAGGATTACTTTGAAAAGTTGATGGCGGCGTTTGACAAGGCCCGTGCCGACCACATCGCGGTTTACGGTCCCGACAACCACATGCGCTTGACAGGCAAGCACGAGACGCAGTCGATCCACCAGTTCAGCTACGGTATCGCTGATCGCGGCGCATCGATCCGCGTGCCGCATTCCTTCGCCAACAACGGTTACAAGGGCTATCTCGAAGACCGCCGTCCCAACTCGCAAGGCGACCCATACCAGATCGCTTCGCAGATATTGAAGACGATTGCGTCGGTGCCGGTGGCCGCAGCTGCATCTAAAGCCGCATAAATTCAACGAGATTTACGATCTTCACGGCGCCAAATTTACGTTCGGCGCCGTGTTTTTTTGCTCTAGCCACCCGGCCTCGGCAATCGGCATTCTGGGTTGTTATGTTTATAACTTGTCGGCCGCAGATAGAAAACTACAACGCCTGCATAAGCCGGCACTGGCCCGTTGAATAATTTTTTACTAGTCTGCTGCACTTTAACAGAGCCGCACCGTCCCCAAGCCGGTGCTCTTGACGCCGTCGTTTCAGAAGGGTTGTGCACATCAAAGCAGGCTCATCTGGGAATTTCTGAAAGTACCCTTTGAAACTCGCCACTAAGGGTCGCAGAAAATGTAGCTGTGAGGTGGTGATGATCTTGATAAACGATCATGCCGTTTCTCGTGACAGGACAAACCGTTTCGTCGCAAATACGATTCGTAAGATCGACAATTCTCACACCCCGGCCGAACTCCTTAGCAACAGAAACATCTGGCGAATCGAGCGGTAGTGCCTGAAAGCGCGGCCGATCACACTTCGTATCGCCGCCCTGTGCCAGACAATTCGAAAAGCTCTTGAAAGCTTTAGGTGTGTCACGAATGACGACAACGGTTACGCCTGCACGCGTTAGCCGATCCAGGATAGTGCGAAAACCCTCACGCCAAGCTCTATCGGCGTCATCGTTTTGCAGAACTGCGCCCGTCAACCGGTCCTGAATTGAGCCAGGATATTCGGCCAAATTTGATAAAAAAACCAAATCGGGCCTTTCTGGTCCGGTTAGCTTGCCCATGATTTCTTGACGCCAGTTTTCACAGGCTAAGTATGGCGCACGGCGAGGACGGTACCAGATTTCTATATCGACCGATGGGCAACTCGTTTTCGTCCACGCGTAAAGCACCCACCCATCGGCTTTTGCCGCAACGTTGATCGGCTCAAACCACTGTGCCGCATGGCTATCACCAAACAGCACCGCGTGCTTGATTGCGGACGGCGCACCATAGGCGCACAACATTTGCTTGGTCTCGTCGTAACTCAGATGACACTTGTCTTTGTTGTTCTGACCAAAATCCGTCGCTGATCGCTTCAGGCGTGAAGCAAGTTCGGCGCTTGCTGTGCCACCGAATTGCGGAGACATCCCAAATGCGACACTCGCGACCACAACACAAGCAACCGCAACGCCTGACCCAATGACGGTTTGTGCAGGTGTTGCCTGAAGTGCATTCCCCCTGCGGATAGGCTCTTCAAGCCCCGAAAACACAAGGCTTGCGATAGCGAGAGAAATCGGAACGGATGCAATTACTGCGTAAGAAAATTCCGGAAATATTACCAACGCGAAAACGATGGCCGGCCAGTGCCACAAATACCAGCTGTAGGAACGTTTCCCAATCCATCTGAGCGGAAGCGCGCTCAATGCGTGCGAAGGCGTAAATAGGTTTTGGCTTTTTTCAGGTGCTGCCAAGACCGCCGCGGTGCCTAGCGTGGGCACTAAAGCCCAGGGTCCAGGATAAGTCATCGCGTCATTGAAACCTGTGATACTCGCAAAAATTGCAACGAGCCCAAGCCAACCGATGACGGAGGAAAATCCCGGACGTGCAGCTATCGGGTGGCGAAAGCCCGCCGCAACAAGTCCGCCGAGTGCCAATTCCCAGCAACGAGTCTCCGTGTGGAAAAACACCAGCGGTTGGTTTTCGCGAATGAGAATAGCGGACGCCGCAAACGACCCGATACAGATCGTCACCAAAAGTAGCAGCGCGACCGCTCTCGGATTTAGACGCAATATCCATGAAGCTCCCAGCAGAGTTAGCGGCCAGACGATATAAAACTGCTCCTCAACGTTGAGCGACCAGAAATGCATCACAGGACTTAGCGGATCATCAAAATGAAAGTAGTCTACAGCCTTGGCTGCAAACTGATAGTTTGATAGGTAAAGGGCCGCCGACGCAACTTCGCGGCCAAAAAGCGCCCGTGCATATCCCGGCATGACAACGGTGGCGATGATCAGTATGCTGACCAATGTGAGCAATGCGTTCGGCAATAGCCGACGGGCACGCCTTGCCCAAAAGCGCACTAGATCGATGCGACCAGTCGCAATAATTTCTTGCGCCAAAAGATTGCAGATCAAAAAACCTGAAATTACAAAAAAAACGTCGACACCAACAAAGCCGCCGGCAAATCCTGGTATTCGCGCGTGATAAAACACGACAGCCAAGATGGAGACTGCTCGCAATCCTTCAATATCGGCGCGGAATTTCTGACTGGCAATTAGTTTTTCAATCTTCACTGCGCTATCCAATAGTACTTATCCCCGGAGTGGCCGTACAAATATACTTACGAACCAAAAAACACAGTTGTGATTGTAGCACTGGGTCTTGAAGTCACTCAATCTCCGTTCACTCCTTCAGCCGCGCATTCTCAAACGCCGCGAGCTTATCCGTACCCGCCTCTTTCTGATGCTTTGCCTGCCATCCGGCGTAGGGTTCGCCGTAGACGATTTCGCGGGCTTCGTCTTTTGTCAGCGTCAGGCCCTTGGCGGTCGCCGCATCCAACATCCAGTTCGACAGACAGTTGCGGCAGAAGCCAGCGAGATTCATCAGGTCGATGTTCTGGACATCGGGCCGCGAACGCAAATGCGCGGCGAGACGCCGGTAGGCCGCCGCTTCCAGTTCCAGCGTCGTCTGCGCGTCAAAGGTTTTCATGTTGGTCTCCGTGGTGCTCCCTCTCCCCTTGGGGAGAGGGCTGGGGTGAGGGGGCGCTATGGACATTATAGTTGAATAGCTGAAAACGCCCCCCTCATCCGCCCCCCAGTCTTGGCGCTAACGCGCCGGGCGGGGCACCCTCCCCCAGGGGAGAAGGAAATGCGGCGCCACTGATCCTGCGGCCATACCAACCTTGACGGCCCCGGCCCGATTGCGCAAACCAAACGCTTACAACACTAAAGACGCAAAAAAAGCTTTGGGGACGGGATATGGCGGACGGGACGGCACGGGAGACGTTGATGGCGCTCTATGAGGCGGCCTACACGACGGCGCACCCGTCGACCTGCCTGCCGCCCTACCTGCCGCCGGTGCCAGCCAATGGCCGCATCATTATCATCGGCGGCGGCAAGGGGTCCGCCGCGATGGCGGTTGCAACCGAGGAGCACTACATCGCGGCTGGCCAGGGCGATAAAATTTCCGGCATGATTTCGACGCGTCACGGCTTCGGCCTGCCGACCACGATCATCAAAATCCTGGAAGCCGGTCACCCCGTGCCCGACGCCAATTCGATTGAGGGTGCGAAACAGGCCATCGCACTGGCCAAGAGCGCCGGGCCCAATGACCTCGTGCTCTGCTTGTTGTCCGGCGGTGCGTCAGCCATCTGGTCGGCCCCTGTCGAAGGCGTATCCTTCGAAGCCAAGCAGCAACTGACCAAGCAACTTCTCCGCTCCGGCGCGCCGATTTCGGAAATGAACTGCGTCAGGAAACATCTTTCGCAAATCAAGGGCGGAAAACTTGCTGCCGCCGTGCATCCTGCGCGCCTTCTTACCGTATCGATTTCCGACGTGCCTGGCGATCACCCGGATGAAATCGGCTCTGGCCCGACGGTTGCCGACCGCTCAACACTGAGCGACGCCCGTGCCGTGCTGGCCCGCTGGAACATCACGCCAGTGCCCGAGATCGCCGCCGCCCTCAGCAACCCCGCCAATGAAACGCTGAAAGCTGGTGACGCCAAACTCTCGTCCTCGGACTACAAAATCGTTGCCGCACCGAAAGCCTCCATCGAAGCAGCTGCGAAAATCGCCCGCGAAAACGGCTACCGCGTCGATATTTTGGGGGACTCGCTTGAAGGCGAAGCCCGCGAAGTCGCCAAATTCCACGCGGCGATGGCCCTCGACGCCAAACGCCGTGGCAAAAAAGTGGCAATTATGTCCGGCGGCGAACTGACAGTGACAGTCAAGGGTAACGGCTCGGGCGGCCCCAACCAGGAATACGCCCTCGGCCTTGCCATCGCGCTCGACGGCGCACCCGGCATTTCTGGACTTGCAGGTGATACCGACGGCATCGACGGCGGTGGCGGCAACGCCGGAGACCCCGCCGGCGCGCTGGTTTTCCCCGATACATTGGCCCGCGCCCTTGCGCAAAATCTCAATGCCGCCAAGTTCCTGGAGAACAACGATTCGACGGGGTACTTCCGCCCGATTGGCGATCTCATTTTGTGCGGTCCCACGCAGACGAACGTCAACGATTTCCGCGTTGTCCTCGTCGATCCGTGAGAC
>JAYUCQ010000344.1:0-3891 GCA_043740265.1 Hyphomicrobium sp. | reverse complement strand
GCGACGACCTCGCCGTCACCACGTTGCATATGACGCTACTGTCCGAATTTTCTGACAGTCACATTGCCCGCAAATTTGGCGCAAAAACCGCCGAAACCGTGCGCGCCGAAGCCGCCAGCCTAAAGCCGGACTGGAGCCCAGTTGCCACCCACAAGTCATTGATAAAAATGAAACAATTCGACGAGAGCTTGAAGGCCAGAGGCCTCAATCCAGGCACAACCGCAGACTTTGTCGTTGCCACTCTCTTCGCCGCTGATCTGTCGCGCCGGAAACTATCGTGAAACGGCACGTGTCTCCTACTAAAGGACTTGTCGAGCCCGGCAACGTAAGGCTATGACAAGCGCCGTGTCTGCAAGACACGGACGTATCCATCAACCGCGCCGGAGACTATTTTCTGGGACAGCGGGGCCTGGATATCCATCACAGGAGCTAAGCAGCGAAGTCCCGCTTTAACGGGGGTGCGTTGGTGCTCGTATTGTTTAATTCGTGGGAGGAACCCCCCTAATGGCCAAAATCAATAAAGTCATGGTCGGCGAGTCGCTCGTCGGTGACGGCAACGAAGTCGCGCACATCGACCTCATCATCGGACCGCGCGGTTCGGCTGCTGAAACAGCATTCTGCAACTCGCTGACGAACAACAAGGACGGCTTCACGTCGCTCCTCGCCGTTCTCGCGCCAAACTTGGCCTGCAAGCCGAACACGATTCTGTACAACAAGGTCACCATCAAGGACGCCCGTCAGGCCGTTCAGATGTTTGGCCCAGCCCAGTACGGCGTTGCCAAGGCCATCCAGGATTCGGTTGCTGAAGGCGTGATCCCAGCAGCTGAAGCCGATGACGTCTACGTCTGCGTCGGCGTGTTCATCCACTGGGAGGCGGCAGACGATGCCAAGATCCAGGACTATAACTACCGCGCAACCAAGGAAGCTCTCGCCCGCGCCGTTGCCGGCAAGCCGACAGCTGCCGAAGCGACCGCACAGCGCAACACGGCTTCGCATCCGTTCGCTGCTAAGTCTTGAAGCGGACACCGTCCACAGCAGGAAAACACGAACCAAAACACGACGCAAAGTGCAAAGCAACGCGCAAAGCACGACACTGCCCCACCTATGAAGGTGGGTCTGCTGCAGCGATTGGGTAGACTGCTTTCGGGACGCTACAACGGTTAGTGTTGGATGCGTCGCATTCGGAAACGAAACGCGACGCGCGAATGCGCCGCTGAGAAAAGAAGACCTTACCGGCCGGCGATCTCTTTGAGGTCTCCGGCCGTTATTTTTTGATCATGCAGGGCTGAGGCAATCAACGCGCCGGATGCTCCGGTTCCCCGGACCGCATCAAGGTCAAGCCGGTTGCGGATGCCGCCGGCTGCATAAACACGGCGGCTACCGGCGCGCTTTGCAATTTCGCCGATGCGCGCTAAATCCGGCCCTTCGCCGCTGCCGACACGGCCGAGTGTCATGACAATGACCTGATGCGGCCAGAGGCTGACATCATTGAGCAGTGCCGGCGGCCCCATGAATTCGTCGCCGCGAAAATCCAGGCTCAGCACCGCGCGGTTTGCGGCTTCGGCGATGATGTCTTTTAAAACCGCAACGGTCTCCAACGTTTCCGAACCGATGACCAGCGTCGTCACAGGTGCCGCTAAAAGCGCCCGGGCAGCGCCGCGCGAAGCCGTCCCGGCGTCGATCCAGATTTCGGCATACGGCAGCGCCCGGCTCAAGGCTGGCACCAGATGCACATTGCGGCCGCGGCCTTCGATGCCATCGAGATCGGCGACGTAGATCTTTTTGAACGGATACAAGCGCGCGATGCCCTTCGCCACGGCCGCCGGATCACTCGACGGGGCGAGCGGCGTCACGATGGGCTGGTAGTTCGCCCTGTCACCGCGCCGGGCCCGCACAGCCTGGCCGCCCGCCACGTCGATAACCGGAATAATCTCCATCGCCTTGTCTCCTAGGGTGTTTGTGCTCTTCGTTGAAGAACTCAATCACCCTAGTCCTCTCTTTTGCCGTGCTTCTCTCCGGAAAACCGGTTGCCACTTTTCCGGAAGCACTCGTCGTGCACTTCCTGTATCACGGGCGCAGTCATTTTGGAGCCTCGCGAATGCCGGTGACACTTGGATATGATGTGGGCGGCGCGCATTTAAAAGTGGCGCGCATCGAAAATGGCTGTGTGACGGCCGTTGCCCAGATCGCGTGCCCGTTGTGGCAAGGGCTCGCTAATCTCGACGCGGCGTTGAGCGAAGCTGAGCCAATCACGCGCGACGCCGACGTTCATGCGGTGACCATGACCGGCGAACTTTGCGAACTGTTCGCAACGCGGCACGACGGCGTGGTTGCGCTGACCAATCATCTCGCACAACGCCTTGGACGGGATACGCGCTTTTTTATGGGCCTCAAAGGTTTTGGTGATGCCGCGACGGCAATCGCCGACACGCCGTCGGTCGCGTCTGCAAACTTTCTCGCGACCGCGCGGGCCGTTGCAAAACTGCGGGCCGAGGCGTTGCTGATCGACATGGGCTCAACGACGACGGACATCATTCCGTGCGACCGCCCGCAAGGCCTGAGCGATGCCGAACGCTTGCAGACGGGCGAATTGGTTTATACAGGATTCACACGCACACCCGTGCCGTCCATCACCACACGCGGCATTCTCGCCGGACAATGGCAAGGCCTCGCCCGTGACACCTTCGCGACCATGGCCGACGTCCGCCGCGTGCTCGGCGAATTGCCCGACGACGTAGACGTGCATGACACCGCCGATGGGCGCGGTAAGTCTGTCGAGGAGAGCCTCGCGCGGCTGGCCCGTGGCTTTGGCCGTGACGCTGAGTTGCGTCACATGGCGACGTGGCAAGTCTCAGCGGCACAAATTCGCGATGAGCAACTGCGGTCGATCTACGACGGCGCGCTGCAAGTCCTGTCGCGGCCTGGGCTCGGCGTGACGAGCGTTGTTGCAGCCGGCATCGGCGCGCCTGTTGCGCATGTCATCGCGCGGCGTCTCGGGTTGACCTGCGCCACATTCGGTGAGCTGATTGGCGCGGACGCCTGTTGCCGTCACTGGGCGACGCGGTGTGCGCCGGCGGTGAGTGTCGGGATGTTGGCCGCTTACGCGCCGTAAGGTGCAATAAAATTTGATGCTTCAACATCGAAAAAAAAGACGTCGGTTGGGTCACGAGCCGGCACTTCAAAGGCCATCACCACAAATGGCGCTTCAACAATTTTAGCAACCGCGTGCCATGTGCCTCGCTCTATGAAAGCCAATTCACCGGCGCGCACCAGCTTTGGCGGCGCGTCACCAATTGCGATTTGGGCTGCGCCAGAAATCGTGAACAGGTATTCATCGGATTTGCGATGCAAATGGCGCGGTATCGCGCTATTGACCCGGAACAACCGCAAACCTGCATCCGGACGCTCAACCACACGGCGGTCGACAACGAGTGACGCCGTGCCACCGGGTAACGTTGCGGCTAAGCTGGCGATATCGAAAACGCCAGACTCTCCGGGGAAAAGTTGGCTGTTGCTATGAACCAACGCCACGATGCCTACTCCTGATTCAACGGTCGAATTACCTGCTCGAGAGATGGGGATCGCTTCAGTCCAATGCAACGGCCAAGCCAATCAGACGCATGCGAACGAGAAGGCGGGACAAGCCGCTAAGGCCTGCGTTCAGCAAGCTAATTGGAGCGGACGCCACGTGCCGTCTCTGGGCGACGTGATGTGCACCGGCGGTGGCGGTGGGGATGCTCGGCTAATGCCCTGCGCCAGAATAATGATGATGCACAAAAGTTGCAGTTCACCTTATTGCCGCGCGGCATCAGGCAAAATCTTCTTCCAATGAGCGCTGACTTGGTCGAGAGCCTGCTTGCGTTGAAGCTCTAAATCTTCGCGCGGCAGTTC
>JAYUCQ010000343.1:0-3897 GCA_043740265.1 Hyphomicrobium sp. | reverse complement strand
ACACCGTGCCGAGCTATCTGGGCCGTCGCTTTGAAAGCAAAGTGCTGAGAATTGCCGCAGCGATGGTCGCGGCCGTGCCTATTCTTCTCGTCCTCGCCGCCGAGTTGCGCTTGGGCTCTGAAATCGCGTCCGAGCTAAGCGGCTACAGCGCCTTCGCAATGGTCTTCGCTCTGGTTGCGGTCATTTCAGGTTCCATTTCACCGGGCGGCAAGCGATCCTTTACGTGGGCCGGCACCGCGCAGGCGATTGCAACACTCCTCGCGTTGATGATCGCCGCCACCACTGTCGCTGTGCTGGTGACGAGCCTGCCGGTTCCGCAACTGACGCATGGGCCTCTGGTGCGCAACCTGGCCCGCAATGAGGTCAACCAGGGGCTACAGCTCATTCGTGTATGGCCGTTAGCATTTGACCTATCGAGCGAGGGATTTCACGCCATCACAAAACCGTACTCGCAACCGTTCGGTGCGGTTGGGCCCATGGCCTACGTTATCGGGATCATCATGACGGCTTGCGGTATCGCGTCAGCCCCTTGGCTGTTGCCTCGCGTTGCGGCAGCGCCTGGGGTTTACGAGGCGCGCAAATCTCTCGGCTGGGCGACCGTTGTTTTTGGTTTTGTGCTGCTGACGGTCTCGTCGGTTGCAGTCTTTATGCGCGATTTCGCCCTTGATACCGTGATGACTGAGGGTGTTGGGCCGCTACCGCAATGGTTGTTCAGCGCCGCTGCGCAAGGCTTCGTTCAGTTTGATCAAGCAGCGACGCAACTGAATTTCGATACCTTGCGCTTCGATCGCGACAGCGTCTTGTTTGCCTTGCCCATCGCCGCCGGGTTGCCGCAAGCGTTCGTCTACTTATTGCAGGCTGGCGGTATTGCGGCCGCGCTATTGGCTGCAAGCGCGACTACCGTTTCACTGGCCGCAATTCTCGGCGAAGATGTCATCCAGGGGTTGTCATGGGAGCCCGCGTCGAATGAAAACCGGGTCTGGATCACGCGCGTTTTTGTAACCATCTCAGCTTGCTGTGGCGGGCTTTTGACACTATTGGCTCCGACCGACCCCTTGCGTCTTGTGATGTGGGCGTTGTCGCTGACGGGCGCCAGTCTATTCCCGGTCATGGTGCTTTCGATTTGGTGGAAGCGATTGACGCCGAACGGCGCACTGTTGGGCATGACGTCCGGATTTGGCATTGCTGCTTGCGCCATCTTCGCCAGTGAGGCTGGATTGTTTGCTTTGCCAAGCGTCATCGCTGGCAGCGCTGGACTTCCGGTGGCGGCTTTAGTTGCGATGACGGTGAGTTCATTGCGTCCGGAAAAGAGCCGCCATGCCCTTGAGATTGTCCGCGACATCCGCGTTCCGGGCGGTCAAATTATTTATGATCGCGAGATGCAGCGCTTACAGTTGAAAAAGCACACGCGGTTGTAGGCGTCTCACAGGGCACCTG
This sequence comes from Hyphomicrobium sp., assembly GCA_043740265.1. GTDB lineage: Bacteria > Pseudomonadota > Alphaproteobacteria > Rhizobiales > Hyphomicrobiaceae > Hyphomicrobium_B. The sequence continues at coordinate 2,460 of JAYUCQ010000343.1, read as the reverse complement.
AATTGCCGTCGCCGGGCGTTGCGGGTGGTGTACCGGGCGCGGGTTGGATTTTTTGCAAGCGGTCGCGAAATTTTTTGTACATGCGCTCAACGTAATCGAGTGCCTCATCAACCTCTTTCTCGGTTGGCAGTTTTGTAACGCCACTTGGCGGGCCGTCGGGTGCTTTGCTGTCGGGCGCGGTGGCCTCCAAGTCTTTGACGCGATCTTTGAGGGCTTTGTTTTCTGCTTCGAGTTTGGCCTTGTCATCACTTGACGCGGCTTTGTCATCGACCGGTTCGCACGTCCAGGTGTCACCTTTGCGCGTGCACAGAGCAACTGTCCCCGTCTCGGTATCGAGCCTCATGAAACCGCCCTCGACGGGCGTCATCGTGTACCGGCCTTTATCCGCCGGCAACGGCTCGGCGCTGGCGCTGGCCGTCAGCGCCGCCAACATTGCAACAGCAGACAGAGCCTTGGTGGCGTGCATTTTGGCGTTCTCCGGAACCGAAGCGGTTAGAATACCACCACTGCTATCCGCGGACTACGGCAAGAGATTGGACCGCAGCGGATCAAGGCTTCAAACCGAATCACTCGGCACATTTGGCCAGCCTTGGGGCGGTGTGCAGTCTGCTGAGGGTCAATTCAACCTATTGAATTAAAATAATAAAATATGACTCTTAAAACGTTTAACGGAACGTTTACTGGCGGCTGAGACTGTCGCCGTAGAGCTTCATTTTTCCGCGTCCGGCTTTGATCTGCTTTTGCAAGTGGTCCTGGACCTTATCGAAGTCCAATCCAGTTTGCCTGAAGGTGGTCAAGTCAGCGGCAACACCACGACCGAGGGATTGAGATGGCGAGCACGGACATGGGTCAGCACATCCGCCAAGGTGCCGATGCACTACGTGCCGGCGAAGCACCTGACGCCGCGGCAAGCTGCCAGGCCGGCGATCTTAAAGGTCTGCTCAACGCCATCGTCGATCAGATCTCTGAAGCCGATCGCCGCCATACCGATACTTTGGCGCAGGTTCAGGAGCGGCTCGCCGGCATTGGCCGTGAAGCCAAAGCCATCAAACCACGCGTTCCTGACAACTTCGCCGCCGCTTTTGAACGCATTGAAGCTGGAATGTCGGAACTTGCCTCACGGATCACTGAAGCGGGAGACGTGCAGGCACCTGCGTCACATCATTTACTACAGCCACACGTGGCGCCACTGCCAGCCGTGCCCGCCTCCGCTGCTTCTGTTCAAACTGAGCGGTCCGCTTACATCGACCCACCGGCAGCCCTGCGCTCGGCCTCCGATCAAATGATGGCGGCGACACGCCGGCGCGAAGAAGAAGCCAGCCGGGCTCAGTCCGGCGTCGATACATTTGATGTCATTGAATCGAGCTTGCCAGGGAACGTCAGCGACCCATGGGACCGGGACGCGGCCGAAGCGCTGACCGGGCTTTATGAATCAGTTTCCGGCGGCTTTATGCCAAAGTCGCCGTCGCACGCCGCCGCCGATACGCGCGCAGCGCCCGCACACACCGCTCAAGCCGTCGCTGCCGCAGTGCCCGGCGTTGATCACATTTGGCTTGAATCACGTTTCGCAGAAATTTCAAAACGCATTGACGAGTCGCTGGCCGACATCCGTCCCGACCAGGGCTTTTTCGCAATCGGCCAGCGTGTTGACCGTTTTGAGCAGCACGTCGGCGGGTTGATGGAGAATGTCGCAACCCGCAACGATGTCGAGGGCGTGCGTCTTATCGAAGCTCATGTCAGCGAACTCGCGAACCACATGGAAAATGCGCATCAGCAGTTGATGCGTCTCGACGTCATTGAAGATCAGCTCGCCGGTATTGCGGCTAAGCTCGATGACGTGCATCAAGCTGCGGCCGCGGCAACAAATGACACGTCACCGCTGCATGTCCAGCCTGACGTCGATATGGACGCAGTTGCCCGCACCGCCGCCGAAGCGGCCGCATCGCACTTCGCCAAATTGCCCAAGCCGCAGGAAAGTACCGAAACACGCGACATGCTTCGCAGCTTCATCGCGGAAGCCCGTTTGGGCGAAGAAAATACGTCGGCGCTACTGGATACGCTTCAGCAGGCCATGATACGCTTGCTTGACCGCATCGACAGCATGGAATTGAATACGCTGCAAACGGTACAGGCTCAGGCCCACGCTCATGCCCAATCGGCACCGCAGGAATACGTCCGCGAGCAGGTCCGTTTTGGTGTTGATCCCGGCCGCGGTCTCAATCTGAATTCCAGTCACAATGACCAGGAGCACACCGGTGCACTCGACGCCGCTGTAGCAGCGGTAGCTTCCGCCAAATCGATGTCATCGCCATTTGCGCAAGCGCCGGGTGGCCCTGACATGCCAGGACCGATGGCGGGACGTTACAATGAGCCTTTGGAAGCGCCGGCATCGCGAACCCCGGAAAAACTCCGTCAGGATTTCATCGCCGATGCGCGACGCGCCAAAATGCGGTTGAACTC
>JAYUCQ010000342.1:0-1547 GCA_043740265.1 Hyphomicrobium sp. | reverse complement strand
ACGGCGTGCTGACGCAGATCATCGTCGAGCAAGAAAGCCGCGAAGGCGGGCAAGCGCTGCTGCCGATCCCGTTCCTGCGCCAGCTGATCCGCTTCTACGACGATAGCATTGCCCGCATGGTGCCGAGCTACCTGCAGTTCAGCTTGGAGCACTTGGTCAAGGAGCAGGGCAAATTCCGCGAGCAGTTCGCAACTGCGTTCTCCAATCCGGCGGCTGCGTTTGAATTTTATCAAAGCCAGGCGCGGCAGAACATGGTGCTGTTTGAACAAGCCATGTCGATGTGGACGTCGTTTGGAGCGGCAGCTGGCGTTGCCAAGCCGGTAATGCCGGGTTCGGCGGAAGCGCTTAAGGCGGGCAAGCCCGGTGAACCCGCAGCCCCGCCGCGCGATGAGCTTGGCGATTTGAAAGCCCAGCTCGCGGCCATGCAGCAAAAGATCGAGAAGCTGTCGCAGACGCGCTAAGCGTTCCGCCGCATCATCTGATTTCAGAGCCGGATCTTTAAAACGCGATCCGTCGCGACCACCTCATGTTTCAACGGCATATGACGGCGCCGGCCTCTACGTGCAATCAATTTTGCAAGACCCTTTCAATTTCGCAGAGAAAGGAAGTCCATGACCACGAAAAACTCCGTGCGCCTGCACCGCGTATTAACTGCAAAGCCGGAAAAAATCTATCGCGCGTTCCTAGATCCCGAAGCCATGGCGCGGTGGCTGCCACCGAATGGCTTCACCGGTAAAGTGCATCACACGGACGCCAAGGTGGGCGGCACATTCAAGATGTCATTCACGAATTTCACCACCAGCAAGTCGCATTCTTTCGGCGGCGAGTACCTGGAACTCGTTCCGCACGAACGCTTGCGCTACACGGATGTCTTTGACGATCCGAATTTGCCAGGCGTCATGACGGTTACGGTTGACCTGAAGAAAGTGTCTGTGGGCACGGAGGTTACAATCGAGCAGGAGGGTATCCCGGACGTCATTCCACTGGCAGCCTGTTATCTGGGATGGCAGGAATCACTTCTCAACCTGGCGCGGCTGGTCGAGCCTGATATTCCCAATTGAGAAGCCGCTAAACACGTCCGTAGTCCGACGCGTCGAACGGCAGGCCGTAGAAGAAGCCTTGCAGGTAGGTGATGCCAGCTTCGGTCAAATGCTTGACCGAACGCTCGTCGCCAACCCATTCAGCCACCGTTTCCATGCCGAACGTGTTCGCCAGCTCGATCATGGTTTTGATGAAGATCTGGTCGCTGGTGTCGTCGGCCATGTTTTTCACAAACGCGCCGTCTATCTTGACTATATCGACGTTGAGCAGCTTCAGGTTTTTAAACGACGTATAGCCGGCGCCGAAATCATCAATGGCAACGCGGCAGCCGAGTTCCTTTAGCGTATCGACGAAGTTGATCGATTGATCGAGATCCTGGATGGCAGCGGTCTCGGTGATTTCGATGATCATGCGGCTCAAGATGTCGTGACGCGACGCGGTGACCCGCTGCAGTGTCACCAGCCACTCGTGGTCGGTGCAAGTGAGCCCTGAGACGTTGACCGACA